>JAEZJL010000261.1 GCA_023415815.1 Bacillota bacterium
GCATTAACGTAAGACTATCAAAAGAAGATCTTAGCGTCATTCAGGGAAATACTGGAATTCGAAAAGAGGTATTGACTGGCGAAGTTAGAATAAAGACATATAATATATCTGACAAAATGTGGGATGATTATATTACCCTTCGTACGAAGCATAAAAGTGCCGAGGACAAAAAGAAATATGTACAACTGCAAAAGAATATCGAATCACAATTGGAGAAAGAAAATAGGGATGACATTGACAATGCTGACTTCTATAGACTTTGCCGATATCTGGAGGGAGAAAGGGTCTATGATGGCGACCTTGAAAGTACTTTTGTTAAAAAGTCTGTTGTAGCTTTGAAAAAGATATCATTAGAAATGCTTCAGGAAGTAGATGATCAAACAATTGGAGATTATTCAAATACGCTAACGGAACAGATCCAATTGGTGAATGATTTATTAACATATCGAAGGGTTTCTAAAAATTTACATCACTAGAATATATTAACATCTCATAATTATTTTAAATTCATGTATTACACTTCATTGAGAGCATGTCTTTTAAATGTATTACACCGATTTCTGTATATACTACATCACAAACCTATAAGTATTACATTTACATTTATTATGCCCACTATGTGTTACATTTAATGATGCAATATTACATGTTCCTATATCGTAGTAATATATCCTTGAGCTCAAAAATTTGGACATGAGGCCTCTGTCCCAAATTAATACGAGGAGGATATTTACATGATTGCCAAAACAATTGAAAGGGTTGCAAAATGCGTTTACACAAATCCATGGGGTTATGAGGTGCATGCGTGCAAGCTGTACGATAAAGGTAGCAAGCGGCAAGAAATTGGAATCCTGATCCAAAGCCCAAAAGATGGTACCTTATCGGACATCATCCGTATCAAAAAAAGTCAGTTCGTTAATATGAACCTGTTCAATTTCCTGTTGGACATGGAAGGCGACTTTGATAAAGCTGATATCGATGCGGTCAAAGTGCAGGTCTTGGCTCAGCTGAAGGAACTCCCCGAGCGGGATTCCAGCACAAAGGTACCAATAGAGGAAGTTTACAAAGACCTGTGCGAGTATGTGGAGGGCAACGAAAAAGAGGACATAATAAGCATCTCTGATGGTTACTGCAATATAGCGGCCGACGAATTCAAAAAAATCCTCAATGAATCAGACTATGGGTACACCAAGCTGGAGCTTCAAAAGCTTTTCAAGGTCTTGGGACTCCTTAGGGTCAACAACGGGCGTGTTTACGATTTCGCAATGACCGACAAGTATGGAAGCCAATACCGCACTATAAGCTTTAAGTACATTTCCTCCAGGGAGGTGGCTTGAAATGCGTATAAGATTTATACCATGGTATGGGGGTAAGATACGTGTTATCTTCGAACTTCTGTGTATGGTTCCCCTAGCCTGCACAGCTTGGTACGAGCCGTTTATGGGGTCAGCTGCTGTAACCCTTAATAAGTCCCGCCATGAGGTCGAGGTCATCAATGACCTCGACAGGGGGCTTGTAAAACTTTATAGCTTGATGGCTGATAGGGATACAGGGCAGGAGCTTCTGGAAAGGTTGCTGAAGCTGCCATATAGCGAATCAGAGTTTGTACGAGCGAAAAGGGCGTATGCGAATGGTTTTAAGAATGTGGACAGGTTCAAGCAAGCCGAGCTTACATTTGTTTTAGTGACACAATCGTTTAATGCCACCCGACAGACTTGGCGAAAGGGTATCTCACAAAGAGAGTATACCCATAGCTTGGAAAAAAACCTGCCGGAGGTTTATAAACGGCTTCAAGGGGTTCGTGTATACAATATGGACGCATTAGCGCTTATAGGACGCGTCAAAGATAACCCGAGAACTTTCTTACTGCTAGACCCGCCTTACTGCCACGAGTTGAGAGGGCGGGGAGCATTGTCGGTATATGCCCATGAGATGGACAGGCGGAAGCAAATCTCACTGCTTGAATTAATACGAGATGCAAAATGTTATATCCTGTTGTGCGGGTATAGGGCAAAAAACGGACACGACTTATACGACCAGTACCTACTTCCCTGTGGATGGAAGCATTACAAGCTGGCAGACCTTATAAAGGCCTGCCAGACCACGAAAGTAAAGGATGTCGGCGAGGAATGGGTATGGCTTAACTATGACCCACCGTCAATATCGAAGTATTTTATCAATCATTCATCCACCGAACAGTAAGTATCTGCCATTTTATCAACAATCAAGTCATCTCATGGAAGTGATTAGCTTATGAAAAAATATGAAGGCTTATTATTTGCTGAAAAGAAACCCAAAAAGGAAATCCGGTATACGCCCAATGCGGATATTGAAAAGCTGATAGAGCAGCAGGCCGAATTGCTGATGTCTTCTTATGGGAAGGCATGCTTTGGAGCCGAGCAGCTGCAAGAGATACTTGGTGTCGGTGAAAGCAATGTTTATGAGCTTATGAAAAGACCTGACTTCCCTATCCGCACTATCGGAAAGCGTAAGGTGGTGTCGGCGGTGGCTCTTGCGGCATGGCTGGTTACAGGCTATATTCCAAAAGAAGTCGCATAATGAGCTATTGACTTCTGGCACCACCGCGTTACAATAGCACCCTGAAATGGATTCCAACTTTGTAAAAAATAATTAAATGTGAGGGAGAATAAATTATGGCAAAGGTAAAAAAGCAAGAACGCAGAAAAAACGGAGAAGGCTCTATCTATATACTGAAGGACGGCAGATATGGCGCAGCGGTGAGCCTGGGGAAAGGTGAAGATGGCAAAAGGATTAGAAAAGTGGTTACAGGTCAAAGCGAGCAGGAAGTTAAGGATAAAATGCAATGCCTTCTTGAGGATAACGGTTTAGTAGATGAGCCGGGAGAGGTCATAGACCCCGATATAAATGTTAGCGACTATATAGTTGACTTCTTCAATAAGACCTTGAGGAACAGGGTAAAGTCCAGATCCATACTCGATTACAAGTATTCCATATCGCATTTTGAAAAGAAATACGGTGAATGGCCTTTGAAATGCATTAGAATAAAACAAGTCAATAGCTTCTTGGAGGAAATGGCAGAACTCAAGGACGAAAAGACTGGAGAATATAAGTATAGTCAGGTTACCGTCAACAAGGCAGCACGTATGACAAAGCAAATATTAAAGAGGGCGAAAGCCAAAAAGATTATCCAAGACAATCCTTGTGAGGACTACGACTTCAAGATACCGCAATCAAAGGCCATTCGGAAAAAAGTTGAATCTTTTGAAATAGACGAAATATCCCGGCTTATCAAAGCAGTAGAACCGGATGGACAGCTATACCCCATGGTCATGCTGTCCTTATATACCGGAATGCGTACAGAGGAATTGCTGGCACTGAAATGGCGGTGTATAGACAGGAAAAATAAAAAAATTAAAATTGAAATTGCTCAAACTCTGGAGATAGAATTTGATGGACGTTTCAAAAAAGTCAAAAGCAGCACCATCGTTGATAATACTAAAAACCACGGAAGTCTACGGGATATAATCATCTATGATAATGAAATCTTTGGCATGCTGGATAAATGGAAGGAATATGCTGCGGAGAATACTAAAACAAAGTTTGAAGCAGATGATTTTGCCTTCGGTAATAGTAAAAATGAGTTTTTTACTTACAGCGGCTATCGGAACAAGCTTCTGAAGTACTTTAAGAAGAATTATCCTGACATTGACGGCTTCAAGCTCCACCGATTGAGGCATACGGCGGCAACGCTGGCAGTAATGAAAAATGTTTCCATCGTAGCTCTGCAGTCGATGCTTGGACATACGCAGTTGTCTACCACCAGCGGATATGTTACCAGAAACAAGGCAATTATCGAGTCTGCAAATATGGGATTATGCACGGCATTGAAGGAAATTATCGAAACAGGCAAAGTTATAACTGAAACTGAATCTAGAGCGTCATAATGTTTATCCAAAGCAATTGGCTACGGAATTGGCTACAAAAAAGTCAAAAAACAACAGTATATAAAACTGTTAAGAAACAAAAAACCTTGAAACACAATAGTTTCAAGGTTTTCTGTTTGGAGCTGGCGGACGGAATCGAACCCCCGACCTGCTGATTACAAGTCAGCTGCTCTACCTGCTGAGCTACGCCAGCATCTTTTAACACAATCACACGATGGTTTATGTCGGTCAAGCATTTAATTTGCTGTTGACTTAAATTATTATAAGGGGTACTGTTTGATAAGTCAATCACCTATGTGTATATATTTTTTGGTAACTTATGCACAGCAATTTATGTCCAATACTTATGAAAAGAATGAGAGTACGAGTCTTTTATGGTTACATAACCATAAATTTATGATACGATATAGAAATCTCAATATTATCCAACACGCAAGCGGGGCGAAAAATATGTTAATCAGAAAAATGGAGCGGGAGGACGCGGGGCCCTTCCTGCAAATGCTCAGGCAGCTGGATTCAGAACAGAAATTTATGATGTACGAGCCGGGTGAAAGAAAAACTACAGTCGATGAAATGGGTGCGCATATCGAGCGCATGAATAAATCGGGTTCGTTGATATTGGTGGCAGAAGCGGACGGTATTATAGCCGGATTCCTTTCGGCCGAAAGAGGCTTTGCACAAAGAATAAAGCACAGTGCATATATCGTCGTCGGGGTGTTAAAGGCTCACTCGAATGCGGGCGCCGGCACAAGGCTGTTTGAAGAACTGGAAAAATGGGCGCTGGGAAGCGGCATAACGAGACTGGAGCTGTCGGTTATGTGCCACAATGAAAAAGCCATAAAATTGTATAAAAAAGCGGGCTACGAAATAGAAGGGGTCAAGGTAAAATCCCTTCTCGTAGATGGCCTCTATATAGACGAATATTATATGGCAAAGCTTATCTAGACCGGATATGACAGGTACAATCCTCATAAATAATTTACTTCATTAAAATAAAAGTATATGTACCCCGAACATCAGCTTAAATCAAAACAATAAAATCATATGCGCTTCACTTCGTAGCCTTGATCCTCAATGGAATTTCTTATGGTCTCGGCGCTCACCTTCGCCGGCTCGAATTCAACCGAAACCTTTTTGCTTGCAAGGTCGACAATGACATTCTCAACGCCGTTCAAAGTTCCAACCGCTTTCTTTATGCTGTTTTCACAGTGGCTGCAGGACATGTCCGGCACTGTAAATATGATATTATCGATCATTTTCATATCCTCCCCTTATCTATGATATTATACCAACAAAAAGGGGCTGTTACACCAATGAAATGAAAATGTAATATTGGCAGGAGGCAGCCGATGAAAATATGCGGAACGGATAAAGGCGGGCAAAATTGACAATAAGCAGGGTATTATAGACCCCGGAGGCCCCTCCTCCGGCTTCTTATCCCTCTGCTCCGTTATCGCCGGGCTCATCGGCCTTATCAGCCTTTCCCGGTTCAAAGTGTATGTTTATGCTGGTGTTTTTCAGCGCCGCTTCAAGCTCGCTCTCTATCTCGTCGCTGAGATCGTGGGATTCCTTCACTGTGAGCTTCTCACCGACGGTGAGGTGGAAATCGATGTATTTTACGCTGCCGGCTTTCCTCGTCCTGAGCTCGTGATAGTCAAGGATCTTGCCGGAGTATTTTCCCATTATTTCCCCTATCCTTCCCTCATCCTCATCGGAAAGCTTTGTGTCCAGCAGCGGACCGAAGGCGTTTTTGCAAAGGTGCCAGGCTTCCTTTATGATCAGCAGCGCTACAAGTATTGCGACGACCGGGTCAAGCATGGTTATGCCCGTGATTTTAATCAGCAGAAGGCCCAGCGCCACGCCGACGGAGGTGTATACATCTGTTTTCAGATGCAGGGCATCGGCCTCAAGCGCTATGGAGTCCTCTTCCCTGGCGGTTTTGTACAGCTGCCTGGATACAAAGAGGTTTGCGACCCCTGAAAACAGCATGACTGCCACAGCCACATAGGCGCCGGTTATTTCAGCGGGAGCCATAATTTTTTTGACGGCTTCGTACATGATCAGGAACGCGGCGGCGAATATGAGCAGGCCCTCTACCACGCCGGACACATTCTCGATCTTGCCGTGCCCGTAAGGATGTATTTTGTCAGCCGGCTTGGAGGACATCCTTACCGAAAGGAAGGCTATGATTGCGGCTATGAGATCCATCCCCGAATGAATCGCTTCGGAAATAATACTGATAGAGCCGCTGAGTATACCCGCAGCGATTTTAAGCAGGATAAGGACGGTATTTGAAGCTATCGACAGGGCTGCGACCCTGACCTTTTTATTTTCCTTGAACAAATCCGGCAACCTCCAAATAAGTAATGATATAAAAAATACCTGTGGCACAATAATTTTAAAAAATTATAGTCCCACAGGTACTTTTCCTGCTGCCGGATTCTCCGGCCCGGCCCCACCGGGTCTTATCCCGATCGCCTGCTCCATACGTGTCAGGTTATTAAATTTTTCCAAAGCCTGTTAATAGTTTAAGGCCTTTTCAATTGTTTGTCAATACCTTTTTCTCTTATTTCTTCCATATAGTGTAGCACAAGCTCCGGATAGGCTTCCCTGATGCCGGCAAAGTCGCCGCACAGGTCGTACAATCCTCTGTCAACCCTGTGGAACCAGCCGTAATAATTCTTTGAAAGTATGGACGGCGTCTTTGGCCCCGTCCCCATTCTCTTGAGCTGCGCCGGGGAAAGCCTGCCGAATTCCTCGAAGCAGCAGGCGATATGAACGGAATTCTCCCTGTAGACGGTGACGAGCTTCTGCCTGGTGCTTCCGCCCTTGTTGAAATCCCCGTATCTTGCTTCCGCTTCTTTTATGATATCCCTTCTGACCCTCCTGCTGTTTTGCATGCTCTTCAGCCGGTCAAAGGTCTTTGGATGCGAAATTATTTCCACATCGGGCGGAGTGCTGTCAAGATTGACAAGGATCAGGCCCGCTTCAAGCCTTCGCAGCAGCAGGCACATATCCCTCCAGGCTGCGGTCCTTTTGCCGCCCTTCGGCCTTGGTACGGCAACGTAGACCGAATCGGCCACGCGCTGGCGCTTGACTGTCTGGACAAGCAGCTTCAGGTTGAAGGAGGTCTTCAGCTCGACAACCACGAGCTCATCCCCTTTAATTGCCGTTATATCGCAGTGCTTGACTTCACTGTGCACGGTATAGCCCTGCCCCGCAAGATAATCGCGTACCGGTCCGTACAGGTCGGTTTCAAGAAATTTCACAGCCTTCAGCCCTCTTCTTATTGAAAAATATACCCTTCACATATTCTACATTAAAATGCAAAATCCTTTGTCAAAGAGCGGCCCGGTAACAGGTATGGATTTTCTTAATCTCCCATGGAAGCATAATTCATGATGTTGTCCCAATCATATTCCATAAGTCCGTGCTCGCCTTCACGGATGTGATATGCGATCAGACTGCCGAACTGGGGGGTATTCAGGGGCGGCATCAAATTGCCTGCCATTGCGTTTTTATCAAAAAGCCTGTATACGCTTGCCGCCTCGACACAGCTCATGAATTCAGCCTTGGGATTCGCCCAATTATCCTGTGACGCACTGGTCACGTACAGCTTCTTCGGCGCAATCAGCGCCAGAAGCATATGCTGGTCTATAGGCAGCCTGTTCTCATTGCCGTTGTATTTCTTATAGTTGCCGCAAAACCAGTGCGGAAATACGGTGTTGATATCGGCTATGCTTTCGCCGCCTCTGTATCTTGCAAGAGCAGCCCCTGTACACCCCGATACGTTGCTTACCACCATGCCGAAGCGCTGATCCAGCGCGCCGCACCACAAGGCCGCTTTTCCGCCGCGGGAATGCCCGACGATATACACTCTGTGCTTGTCGACATCCTCATCGGTTTCCAGATAGTCCATCACCCGGCTGTACCCCCAGCTCCAGGCGGCGATGGTCCCCCATGAGGCTTCGCTTCTATTTTGATCCAGTACCCTGTGCACCCCGTTTTTGAACCCGTCATCGGCGTCGTTTGAAACGGTATCGAAGCAGAAAACAGCCGTCCCAAAGCCTCTGCCTATAATTTTTCCCCCGGGCCAGAAAGGATTGTCGAATACGTCGTCGAGGTCCAGCTCAATCAACCGCCTGTTATAGCCTAGAATAAATACGGGCGCCTTCTCCTTTCCGGCAGGTAAGTAGAGTGTGCATTGAAAGGAGGAGCTTCCGTTTCTTCCCGAATAATTGATCCGTATTTTTTTGCGTACGGCCTTTCCGTCCATCCAGCCGCCACCTTCGTTTTCTACGTCAAACCAGACTCTCTCCGCTGCCGGCGCAGCGCCGTATACATTCTCCTCAAAAAGCTTGACCAGCTCCTTGCGCCGGATTTGCATCCACTCGTCGCTGTTATGTATGACAGTATTATTATTGCTTTTCAAAAGCTTAGGCAGGTTTGTCATAAAGTACCCTCCTTGCATATCCTCTTGAATCTATATACCTATCCCTTTACGGCGCCGGCAGTAAAGCTTTTTTGTATTTCACCACTCATTAAAGCATAAATAATGACGGTCGGCAACGTGGCGACAAGCAGGCCTGCGCCAAGCGCCCCCCAATTGGTGGCATATCTTCCCACCATGCTCATGATCCCCACTGTCAGCGTTTTGAATTGTTCCTTGCTGATAAAGGTGATGGCGAACATGAGCTCGTTCCAGGAGCTTAAATAGGTGAATATTGAAACGGTCGCTATGGCCGGACGGATGAGCGGGAGCATAATGTGAAAAAAAATCCGGTAGATATTGCAGCCGTCCAGGCAAGCGGCCTCTTCCATCTCCTTCGGCAGCGTATTGAAAAAGCCAACAAAAATGTAAATCGCCATCGGTATGGCTATGCCTACATATGGCAGGACAAGCGCCCAATAGGTATTGTACAGGTTTACCCCTTTTAGAAACACAAACAAGGGCAGCAGCATGGCGTGGAGCGGGATCATCAATCCCATCAGGAACAGCGTAAGTATCTTACCGCTGTGTTTCCATTTCATCCGTGCAATGGCAAAGGAGGCCATTGCGGAAATGAAGGAGGATATTGCAATGGTGGCTGCGGTAACTATGACGCTGTTGATAAAATAAATGCCTATTTTTCCGTTACTGAAGACATCCATATAGTTCTGGATTCTCCATACCTGCGGCAGGCCGATGGGATTGACCGAAAATATTTCCTGGTTGTTTTTGAATGAAAAAGTGATCAGCCAATAGAGCGGAAACAGCTGAATCACGGCAATCAAACATAATATAACGAATTCCGCCGTCTTTTTAAAATCGTATCTTTTCATAATATACCTCCCGGATATGCTCGAATCGAAGCTTCGGACGAATTCCCCCTATCCGGCGCCTAATACTGTACCTCTTCGGTCTTGAAGACCTTTTGAAGCAAAACGGTGAAAACAAGGCATTCCAGCAATACGATAATCGCCATGGCGCTGCCGAGGCCGTACCTGTTTTGCAGAAAAATATTGCTGAATATCAGCGTTGCGGGGACCTCCGTCGCGTGTATCGGTCCGCCCTTCGTCAAAACATAGACCAGGTCAAACGTCTTTAGCGAGCCAATGAGCGCAAATGTTACCGAAACCTTGATCATCGGCTTTATCAAAGGGATGGTGATCCGTGTCGCGACCTGCGCGCCCGCTGCTCCGTCAATGGAGGCGGCCTCATATATTTCGGGGGGGATTGCTTTGATGGAGGAATACATAAGAAGCATGTGATACCCGATGTATTGCCACACCAGGACAAAAAATGCGCTGCCAAGTGCAAGCTTGGTATTTCCCAGCCAGTTCATCCGCAGCGAATCGAGCCCCAGGCTGTGCAGGGCAGCGTTCAGAAGCCCGTTGTTGGGATAATAGATCTTCATCCACAGCTGCCCGATCACTGTGGTGGACAGAACTACGGGGATAAAGTATACCGTGCGGAAGAAGTTCTCCCCTCTTACCGTGCCCTTCGCGATCACCAGCGCCAGAAGCAGCGCCAGCGGCACCTGGACGAATATGGACAAAAGCGCCATGATAAATGAATTTCCCAGAGACTTGACAAAGTACTCCGAGGAATCGGCCATCGCTTTTTGATAATTCCCCAATCCGATAAAGGTCCCATCTCCCACGCCATTCCAATCCAAAAGGCTGTAGTAGCCTGAATAGATCATCGGCAGGCATACTATGACGCCAAAAAACAGAAGCGCGGGCAATATGAAAACAAGGATAGCCTTTTTGTCTTTCATAACTCGATCCATGGTACTCCTCCAATACAGCAATTGATAGCGGTTAAAACTCCATATCGCAGAAAGCTTGTCATATATGGAAACAAAGGCGGGGCCAGCCCGCCTTTGTTTCGGAGATTCTATTGATTCAAAACCTGCATGTCCTTCACAAACTCCTCAGGGGTCAGCTGCCCTGCGAATACCTGCTGCACCAGGGATTTGTGCCTTTCTGTCGCTTCGCCCGATAAAAAGACATCCCACGACACAACCGAATCGGTAATCTGCGACGCTATGTCCACCAGTTGTTTTGTAAGAGCATCTATGTTCGCGTTATCGGCCTGCTCGGATTTCCAGAGCGGAATACCTCCGCCGTATTTAAAGCTTAATCCGGAAATACCTTCGGACACATATTTCACAAAGCCTACGGCCGTATCCTTGTTGGTCGCGGAGGAGCTTACCATGAAGCAGTCGGTGGCCCCGCCGTGCGCTTCGGTGGCGTATTGCTCGGAGCCCTCCACCGTCGGGAATTTTATGGCAACCACCTTGTCCTTAACCTTTGAAAGGCTTTCATCCTGAATCTCTGAAACGATCCAGCTGCCCTGATAGATCATGGGTATTTCGCCGTTCATGAAGGGGATCTTCGCCTCGTCATACGTCAGAGCAAGTGCGGAGGGGTCGAAAGCGCCGGCTTTTATCAGCTCTTCCAGCTTGCTTACGCCCTTTATGAAGTCCGGCGTATCATAGCTGCCCTCGCCTGTGAGCGCCGCCTTAACGGCCTTGGCGCCTGCGGTTTTAACCGTGTAGACATTGTGGTAGAACATTGCCGTCCAGGCATCCTTCGCACCGACGGCCATCGGCACCAGTCCCTGGGACTTAAACGTCTTGACTGCCTGCAGAAGCTCCGCGTTGGTCCCCGGAAGCTTTACGCCGTACTTGTCGAAAAGCTCCTTATTGCAGAACAGGGCGCATACATTGGCATTATAGGGAAGGCCGTATACCTTGCCGTTATAGGAAAAGTTGTCGAGGGCTCCCGGCAAAATCCTGTCCTTCGTGCCATCGGCCAGGTACTCGTCCAGAGCGAGCAGCGATCCGGCCTCGGCAAAGGGAGCCGCGAAGCCCAGACCCCAGCTGAAGAAGACATCAGGAGCTTCATTTGCTGCTATAGCCGTTTTGATTTTGGTTTTGTAGGCCTCGTTTTCGGTGGCGTCCTCCTCCACCTTCACATTCGGATGATCCTTCTGCCACTGGGCAAGAAGCTCCTTATATGCATTTCCGTTGGCGTCGTTGTTGGTTGTCCACGAATGCCAGATCGTCATGACCTCCGGATTTTGAGCCGGTTCTGCCGTGCCGCCGTCATTGCCGGCCACAGACCCGGAACCGGCCGTGGATTGCGGAGTATCACCGCCGCCGCTCTGGCTTGCGCATGCTATGCTTGTGAGACAGATAGCCAATGCAACAATAATTACTGCGAATTTTTTTAGCTTCATATTAGCCTCCTCTGATTTGTAATAATAGAAAAAAGCTTACCACACAAATCAAAAAGGTTGTCTACGTAAATTGCACTAAATTCTTCGAAATTCTTACCATATACAATTGCCGCATATCTATTCAAATTTCAATCATCCGTGCGCAGCACATTCCGGTATTGCGTAATCGACATGTTGGTATATTTTTTGAACAGGTAGCTGAAATAGTTGGGGTCCTGTATGCCTACGAGCTCGCTTATCTCATACACCTTCATATCCGCAGTTTTCATAAGCTCCTGTGCCGTTTTTATGCGTAAGGTGTTCAGATACTCGTTAAACGCAATCTTCCTTTTCTGCTTGAACAGGCGGCTCAAATAAGAAGCGTTCATGTAAAACGTTTCGGCAATGCCCTTCAGCGAAAGGGACGGCTCCGCCATGTGTTCCCGGACATAGTTTTCGATTTTTGTGATCGGATCGGCGCTCTGTGACGCGTCCCCAATCGCCTTTTGCAGTCTGGGTGTCTCCAGACCGGCTTTCAGTGCCTTCAAGGTGCTTATAAGCTGTTCTTCGTCTATGGGCTTCAGCAGGTAGTCATACACTCCAAGCCGTATTCCCTTTTGCGCATATTTAAAATCGTCATACACCGTCAAAATAATGATTTTTACATTGGGATATTTCTCCATGATCTGCTGGCTCATCGTCAGCCCGTCGACTGCGGGCATGTCGATGTCGGTAATGACCACATCCGGTGTCTGCCGCTGCATGACGGCCATTGCCTCATGCGCGGACGCCGCTTTGCAGATCACCTGAAACAGCTCCCTGTACGGCGCGATATAGCTGTCAATCAACTCGCGTATCAAATATTCGTCATCCACAATCAATATCGTCATCATTTCAACCATTCCTTGAATAACGGGAAGTCAGTATCCATCCCGGATTCTTTATAAATGCTTTCTCAGCCTTATGGCTATAAAAACGCCCTGATTCACACCGCTCCTTATTTCAAAAGAGCTCTTCGCGCCGTATAATATCCGGATCCTTTTCATTGTGGCGCCCAGGCCGATGCTTTCCTCCCGCAATACATCCTGCAGCGTCTTTTCGTCCATGCCTATTCCGTTGTCAATTACTTCAATATAGATGTTTTGATTATCCGTGCGGGCATTGATCCGTATCAGCCCTTTTACAGCATGTCCGCGTATGCCGTGGTACAAGCTGTTCTCAACCAGCGGCTGCAGTATCATCTTCGGGACGTTTACCGCCAGCGCATCCGGCGCAATGTCGTATTCCGCCGTAAAAACGCCCTGATAGCGGAGCTCCTGTATCGAGAGATAGGCCTGTACGACCGACAGCTCTTTCTGGAACGATATCATTTCCACGCCGTTATTCAGGCTGATCCTGTAGAAATCCGCCAGCGCCTTGATCGTCTGCGTTACTTTTTTTATGTCTCCCATTCTGGCCAGTGAGTTGATCGAATCCAGCGTATTGTATAGAAAATGCGGCTTGATCTGTGCGGAGACGATATCCAGCTCCGCTTTGCGCAGCGCGCTTTGTTCGTCCTTTATTTTGTAGATCAGCTGCTGTATCCTCTCTATCATGATATTGTAGACATTTTTCATTTCCCCGATTTCATCGTTGGCGGTTTCTACCCTGACCGGACGGAATTCGCCTTTGTATACGCCCTTCATGGAAACGATCAGAGTATTCACCGGCTTCAGAATATATTTTGACGTCCACAGCGACCCGACCAGTATAAAGATACCGTTCAGCAGCAGAAAGGAAATGATGATAAAGGGGAAAAAGCTTGCCTGTATCGGCAGCTCGTGAAACGGTATGATCTTTGCGAAATATATATTTGCGAAACTGCTTTTCTGTCCTACGATCACAGTACTATCCTTTGCGGAAACTATCACATCCGAAAAAGCGTCCTTCTTTTTAAAAGCGCCGTAGATATAGGAATCGCTGACCAGCCCGTCCTCGTTATTGGTGATGATATAGGTGTTCCCGTCCTTTTCAAGGGTCTGGATCTTGGATGCGCCGGTATCCATAAAGTCGTCCATATTGGTATTGATGCAGATAATGCCCACCGGCTTCTGGGTCTCCAGATGCTTGAGCAGGCGGAAAAAGGAGATGCATTGGACTTTCCCGGCAGCCGGAAGCCCGCCTACATTCAGCTTGATCAGATAACCGCCTTTTTTCCCCAACAGCTCGTCATACCACGGTGAGGCAAGGATGTCCCCATAGGTAAAGCCCTTGTACATATCGTTGTCCGCAAAGAACTTCAAGCCGTCGTTTCTGAATAAATAGACGGACGAGATGTTGTCGTTAAAGCTTATCAGCCCTGATAAATAAGGGTTCACATCGTATCCGTAGCCTGCTCCGTTTGCGCGGAAGGCGTCCAGAATAATTTTGTTTCCCATGAGAATTTTGGAGGTATTGTTTATGTCCCGCAATATCAGCTCATATCCCCGAACATCGGATTGAATGGACTTCAGCGCCAGATCACATACTTCGTTGTACATAAGATAATTGTTTAACTGAAAATAGATTATGAGGCTGAGGACTATACTTATAAGAATCAATGCGATGTAACTAACAAAAATACGGCTCCGGTAGTTCAGTCGCAATATCATCCGGTTGATCCACATATTCTTCATATCTTTTTACATCAATAGCATTTTGACCCTTCCGCAGCATATCAAGATTTCAGGTAAAGCTTCACCCCTGAGTTATCGGTTTTTTTATAGACTATTTTATATTTTTATCAAACAAAAATCAACAAGCTCTTATTTACATTTACATCAGCGGCCCTATCCGAAATAATCCTCCAGAATATTCCTGTTCCTCGCCTGAGCGGGCGAGTGCCCGAAAATTTTAATAAAAGAGCGGTAAAAGGTGGAATACTCCTTGAAGCCGGAGCTGATCGCGGAATTGACGGCGGACTGGCCCTCGGCGATCAATTGCTGCGCAATCGTGGCGCGCTTGAAGCAGACATATTTGCCCACCGTTGTGCCTATCGTTTTCCGGAAAACCGTATTCAGGTAATTCTTGCTGATAAAAAAACGGGCTGCGATCGATTCCAGCGAGATGTCCTCAGTAATATTCTCATTGATGTATCGCAGCACGCGCTCTACGATCTGGTCCTTCGGCCCCTCATGCGCGAGCGCCTTTTGCTCATGGCGCATGAAGTAAAGCTGTGAAAGCAGCGCCTCAATGCGCGACTTAACGGCGATCAGGCGTATATTCTCGTCCATCTGCGCACACTCCATCAGTGAGTCGAAATATTGCCGGAACCGGAAACGCTTCTCTACACGGAAATATATCTGCTCGGAATGAAACGGCATGAGCAGCGTCCGCTGGTATTCGGGCGAAATGAGGTCGGCCAGAAAATGCAGGGCATAGCGCTCATACCGTCCGGAGGCGTCTATTCTCACGCCGTGGAAGGTGTTTTTCGGAATCAGCAGGATGCTGTCGGGCTCCGGAATAAAATGCTGCCCTTCGATCAGATACTGCACATCCCCGCCGATAAAATAATAGATTTCGAAAAAATTGTGGCAGTGCAGGTCGTAGCTCGCCGTTTTCCGGCCCCTGAACGCATGCGTAAAGTTGACGGACTCAGTTTTTAAGGTTATATCTTCCTCCATTTTTTCATCCTCACCCCGATGTCTAAAGTATATTTCACCGCAGTGATTTTTGCAATGTTTCTCTTTAGAAATGCAATGGTATCTTCGGCAAAAAATGCTATACTTTGTATAAATAATATACCGCAGAAACATGAAAGGAATGACCGCTACGATGATTTTAGGAGCACAGCTGTATACCTTGCGCAACTACATCCAGAATGAAAAGGACCTTGCCTTTTCATTGCAAAAAGTTTCAGAAATGGGCTACAAAACTGTACAGATTTCGGGCATCGGACCCATCCCGCCGGAGAGGGTGCGCGCGCTCTGCGACGAAAATTCGCTGAAAATCGTGCTGACCCACACAAATCCCGACCGCATTCTATATGAGACGGAGCAGGTTATCCGCGAGCATGACATCATGGGC
>JAEZJL010000280.1 GCA_023415815.1 Bacillota bacterium
ATTATAGCTCTGGACGGAGCCTTCAAGCAGGCGACGGTCCTGTCTCTTTTCATCCCGATACTGGCGCTTGGCGTGCCTATCTTTGACAATATCTTTGTGGTCGTCAAAAGGTTCATAAACGGAAAGCCCGTTTTCAAGGCGGATGCGAGCCAGGTGCACTACAGGCTGCTGTCGCACGGCCTGAACCAGAAGCAGGTGGTGGCGTTCCTGTGGCTTGTGAACCTGTGCTTCTGCCTGACCTCCATAATCCTGCTGCTGTTTAAGGTATAAAGTGATAAAGGCATTCCGCAGCAAAATCCAAATATAAAAATATTTGTAATATATTGTAATTATATACAATATTATGTTATAATGCATATAAAATATTGTATTTGGAGGTAATTATATGCAAAATGAGTTTGACAGGATTGAAAAGGCAAAGGCCGTGCTGGAGAAAATAGCAAAAGGCGTTGACCCGCTGACGGGAGTGGCGATTGACGGAGAGAGCTTTCTGAACGACCCCAGGATAATCCGCTGCTTCTATTTTGTCGGCGAGGTTCTGGATAACGTGCTGAACGGCGTTTACAGCGCCCGCGGGAATAAGTTGCTCAATTTTATCATAACGCCGGAACAGAAGAGCCAGGTCCGGTTTTCACCCGGCAAAATAGGCGTTAACGAATTTTCCAGGAACATCAATGAGTGTATCGATTTGAGCAGGAGTAAAAGGCTGACGGGTGTTGAACTGAACAGAAGACTCAGAAAAATGGGCATACTGGGCGAAATCCCGGGCGAGAAGGGTAAGACCAGGACAACGCTGAACGGCAGCTCTGCGGAATACGGTTTCGAAACGGAAATTAAATCGTACAACGGCGTCGAATATGAAGCGGTGGTTATAAATGACAAAGGTAAAAGGTACCTGCTTGACAATATTGAAACCATAATGGAAGCTGTAGTCTGATATTCTCTATAAACAGGAGCATGGCAATTGACACCCGGATATCAGTCCTCGCGTCCTGCTTCGTATGCGGCCGCCGCCGCGGCCTCCATGAACCGGTCCGCTTCGATCTCTATGCGGTATATGTCTTCTGCGCTATCGTCAAAGCCGACCATATACGCGTGCTTCGGCATATCTCCCGCGATGTGCTTCACCTCGTGCAGAAACGCCTTTTGCTGAATGGGGAAAGGCAGCGCGTTATTGATGAGGATATTGTAAAAGCCCTTCTTTGAATAATACACAAGCGCGTGCATCCCATCGTGGACAGGCGCGAAAGAAACGCGTATATTGTATGTGTTCAGCACGTCGTAGAAATTATTCGTGCTGTCCATTAAGGCCCTTATCAGCTCGTGGTCCATCAGCCTCGCGATCTCAGGGTCTATTTTCTTCTTCAGCTTCCGCATCCTCTACCGCCTTTATCCATGCGATGATTTGTTTGACCGTGGAGGGCTTCAACGGCCTTGACTTTTTAAATAAAATCCGGAGGTCCTCCCTCTCGACCATGGCCTTCCAGAATTCCTGCAGCTCGGGGTCGTTTTTCAGGACCTCGTCAACAAAGGGGTCGAACCCGGCCTTATTCTCCTGGCCGGCAGATATGGCGTATTCAAGTGGAACATCTCTGCCTTCAAGCAGCCACTCCTGGCTGACGTTGAAAAATTTGCTGATCTTCAGCAGCGCCTTTGAGCCGGGCTTGCTGCGGCCTGCCAGCCAATCCCCCACGTTGCCGGTGGAGGCGCTTATCCCTTTGGCAAAATCCGAAGGCGACAGGCTGCCGCGGTTCAGCAGATAGATTAATCTTTCACCGATGGTCTCCAAGCTCAACATCTCCTAACTCACTTGATTAAGTGCAATAATCGATGCAATTCTGCGCAAATCAATGAAATTTATAGGCAGGTTTATATATTTTAACATATCGCCGCTTAACTACGAAATATCGAACTGGTGTTCGACTTAATTACGCGCTATAATTTCATTATTGAAACAAGTTTATCATAATTAACCAGAATGATAAAGATGTTGAATACAGGAAGAACCTATTTTTATTACAGCGGGGTGCGATAATGAACGGCAGCGGTCCGGGAGCCAATATAATTTTACAGGTTGCGAGCATCATACTCACGGTTTTTTTGGTCCCGTTCATTAAATATATCTTCAGCCGGGAGGTAAAAAAGCTGGAGGAGGCCGATGCGGAAAACAAAAAGCAGATATTGTGCATTGAGGAGCGGATGAACAGCAATATCGGCAGGATCAGGGAAGAGATCAACGATTTGAAAAACGACCTGCCGTTCATCTACGTGACAAGAGAGGATTTCATACGCGCCCTGGACAATGTCGACCGCTCCGTCGGAGGCGTGAGTGCGAAGATCGATAAGCTGTATGAGCATCTGACAAGGAAAGGGGCATGACCGGATGAATGCCAGGAGCATGGTAGACCGGAGGCCGGAAGGTGGCGCTTATGAATAGCTGGTATGTACTTCATGTCAGGACGGGTATGGAAGATACGGTTTGTGATGTCCTGACCAGGAAGATTCCGGATTGCAGCACGCTCGTACCCAAGCGGAAGCTGAAGGAGCTGCGGCATGGAAGCTGGACAACGGCTGTCAAGACACTGTTTCCGGGGTATATTTTCGTCAACACGTTCATGGATGCGGCAAGGTATTACGCCCTGGCGGGACTGCCCTCGGTGATCGGAGTTCTCGGGGGCGGCGACGGGCCCCAGCCGGTTTCCGAGGAGGAGATGCGGACGGTTTTCAGGTTATCGGGAGGCGGCGGCCCGCCCGGGATATCGGAGGCCTTCGCCAGGGACGGCAGGGTGGTGGTCACGGGCGGCCCTCTGGCAGGTATGGAAGGCCGTATTATCAAAATAGACGCAAGACGCTTCAGGGCAAAGGTAAATATCAGCATCCTGGGGCAGCCCAGGGTAGTAGAGCTTGGAATCCACATGATTACAAAATCCGAAACACCGGCATGCTGACTCGTCGCATACCGGGGCCAGGAGGTCATAAAAGAGGCAATGAGACCGGACTGCGGACGGCAGGCCGGATGGCGAAGCACGCCCATGGCGGGCCGGGACGGGGAGCGTGAACCGCCCGGAAACGGGGAGGCAGGATGAGAGGCCCGACAGGGAAGCAGGCTAATAAGACACCTTCATCACGGTGTTTTTATTATAGATTAATTTTATTTTCAAAGGAGGATTAAAATGCGGTTTAACAGGCGCCATAGATTATTGCCATGTTTGCCGTCCGATTTTGACGGCGGTCAGGGCGGAGGCGCAGGCGGGGGGACGGGTAACGGCAGCGGAGGCGCGGCATGCTCCGAAGCCGGAAAGGTAAAATTGCCGGAGTTCAGCGGATATGAGCCGGCGCGCTGAAGCGGCCGGCCGGAAAACAGCGGAGAAGCCGGAGCGGCAAAGGGATGGTAGTATATGAGCACCAATCTTCATATGAATGACAATAACCTGCGGAAATACAGAAAAGAGCTGAAGGCCATGTGCAGCGGCATAGCCGGAATGGATTCCGGAATATTGAATAAGGCTGTGAACGAAGGCTTGCTTAAAGCGAAGAAGGAAACCCCGGCCAACGCCGGATACCTGAGGGACAAATGGACCGCCACAAAGGCGGAGAAAAACGGCAGCGGCGTTGAATGCAGGCTTTACAACACCGCAGCAAATGCGCTTAACGTCAACTACGGGCATCGCGTCAAAGACGGGGAGGGTAAAACCACAGGCTTCGCGGCAGGGAAATTCATACTGGAAAAGGCTTTAAGAACCATTGAAGAAACGCTGCCCCGGGAATTCGGGAAATCAGTAAAGGAAGTGAAAACAAAGCATGCTAGCTGAAATAAAGCAAGCGATTATCGATAAGCTGAACGAGCTTTATACGACGACGATCTATGATGAAGTCCTTCCCGCGGATTTCGTAAGCGGCTCCTTCCTGATAACGGTTATCGAATATTCCTATTCAAAAACCCTTTCGGGCAGGTTCAGCTCATCGACGCCCTTCAGCCTGTCGTACTTCCCGGCTGATACGGATAATCCGCGCAGGGAGTGCCTGGAGGTTCAGGAAAGGGTGCTCAAGGAATTTGATTTGCTGGGCGGCTTCAGGATCAGCGGAAAATCGGCTCAAATCGTCGATGATGTGCTTCAAATCCTGTTCACGGTAAAATACCGGGAGCGGACGACCGAGGCTGCCGTCAAGATGAATACTATAAGGTTTGAATGAGGAGGTAAAGAAATGTCAGGTACGTTTGTAAACCAGAACAAGGTGAGGCCGGGAGTATATATCAATTTCTCCACCGATAAGCCGCTTGCAATAGAGCTTTCGGACAGGGGCACGGTCGGCCTGCCGTTAAGTCTTTCATGGGGGCCCGCAGGCTCCGTTATAACTGTTGACCGGGGGGAAAGCACCTGGGAAAAGCTCGGCTATGAATTGTCCGACCCCAAATTGCTGCTGCTCCGCGAAGCGCTGAAGCGCGCTACAAAGGCTCTCGTATACAGGGTGAACGACGGCGTGACCGCTTCTGCGACGCTGTCTGACGGCGTGACCGCCGAAGCGAAATACAAGGGCGCAAGAGGCAACGACATCTCCGTAAGGATCACAGCGAACTCTGAAAAATGGGATGCCGAGACATTTGTAAAGGGAAGGTCGGTCGACAAACAGACCGGATTAACCGGAGTTTCGGATTTCTCTGACAACGGCTGGATCACCCTCGAGGGGGCCGGAGCTTTTACCGCGGTGAGCAAAGCCCTGTCGGGCGGAGCCGACAACGGCACTACGCTTGACCATGCGGGCTTCCTGGCTGCGCTGCAGACTCAGGAATACAACACGATCGCGTGCTTCTCCGCGGTTCCGGCCGAGCAGGCGCTGTATATCAACCATGTGGCCAACGAGAGGGAAGTCAACGGCAGGATGGTACAGTGCGTAATGGCCGACAATGAGGCCGACAGGGAATATGTCATAAGCGTCAAAAACGGCGTAAGGCTGTCCGACGGCACGCTGCTGTCCGCTTCGGACGCCTGCGCATGGGCGGCGGGCGCTACGGCGGGGGCAAGGGTGAACCAGAGCCTTACCTTTTCCAAATATGAGGACGCCATTGACGCCAACCCGAGGTTGACGCACACCGAAACGGAGGAGGCGGTTCTCGCCGGACATCTGGCGTTTTCAGCCAAGAGCGGTACGGTTGTCGTCGAATATGACATCAACAGCCTGACCGGCTTTGCGGCTCCGAAGTCAAAGGCCTGGAGGAGCAACAGGGTGATACGCACGCTGGACGCGTTCCAGACCGATGTGCAGACCATATTTGAAGCGCAGTACATAGGCAAGGTCAATAATAACGACGACGGCAGGCAGCTGCTGAGGACGTCCATTATTGAGTACTGCAACGAGCTTCAGAGACTCGGCGCCCTCCAGAACTTCAATGGGGCCGAGGACATAACCGTTTCAGCCGGCGTAGACGCGGACGCCGTTGTTATAGACGCAGGCCTGTGGCCTGTCGACAGCGTAAACAAAATATACATTAAAGTGAATGTAAGGTAGGTGCAGAAAAATGGATAATAACTACGTTAAGCTGTCCGATACCCTGTCCGCACAGGAGGGCAATGTCTTCATAACCATAAACGGACAGAACAGAC
>JAEZJL010000296.1 GCA_023415815.1 Bacillota bacterium
GATTCCCTGCTTTTTGTTTCCCTGCCGAAGCTTTCTTTTCTCACGGAGAGCTTTTTCTTCAGCGTATCCTCCACCTTGCCCAGTATATCCGGTATGATATCCAGTATCTTGTCCACCGATGAATTGATATTCACCGGAAGCAGCTTAAACTGCCCGTTTCCGACCACCATGAACGCTACCGGATTTATACTGACGCCCGCGCCACTGCCGCCGGCGAACGGAAATTTCTGTTTAGAGGCTTCGCCGCCTTCGTCGTCCTCTTCCTTCTCACCGCCGCCGCAGGCCTGGCTGTACTCGCCGCCGCCGGCCGCAAAGCCGAAGGCGACCCTTGAAATCGGTATGATGACCGTACCGTCGGGAGCCTGTACGGCGTCGCCCACGATTGTATTCACATCGACCATTTCCTTTATGCTTTCCATAGCAGTCGTCATCAGTCCTTCAATCGGATGCTGCTCTGCCACTCAAACCACCACCTATCTCTTTTTCAAGCTTTGTCCTTAGCCCGTGCCTGTATCTGTATCTGTAAATCTTCATCAGCACAACTATAATATGGACAAGTCTGGCGTGAAATATGCAGAGGAAATCGACGGTGAAAACCTTGCTGTTAAAGCAAGGCTGAATGGTTACGCACTTTCTCATAACCCTTACGGATTTTGAAAGGTAAGAGGTCAGGATTCCGGCGAGCGACCACAGGACACCGCAGAGTATCCCCGTGTGGCAGGCGTTTCCCGTACCCTCCCTGATATTTAAGTTGAATTCCACCAGCAGCAGTCTGTTGCGGAGGTAATCCTCTATATCGCAAATCAAAATCTTATTTTTTATATAAGAGCCCCTGGCGCTCGCGATCTTTTCAATCAATTCCACAGGCTTCAGCCTTTTCCTGCTTTCATCCGTAACCTTTTCCTTAGCGCCCTTTTCCTTGACCAGCTTGAATTTTACGCCTTTTTTCCCCGTATCCACAAGAGGTATTTCATATTTGTATTTAAATATACCCTTCATTGTGTAAAAGGATATCACAATATTGTCATCCTCGCCGCTGCGCATGTATTCAACCGCAGCCTTTATCCTTATCAGGAACAGTGAGGCCGCTAATACCGCAAGGACAAAAAAAACAACTACGTAAAGCATCCGAACACCTCATACCATACATAGTTATTTTTACCATAAGTCCGTATTCTAACCGTTATATTTAAATACCGTCTTCGGCCTTTGGGTCATTCATACCTATAACAGGCAGGTCTGCCGTGGATTTGAAGCCGAAGCTCCGGAGGAACTCCTCCGTCGTTTCATAAAGCATCGGTCTTCCGGGAGTATCGAGACGCCCCGCCTCCCGGATAAGGTTCCGTTCGACGAGCCTGACGACGGCGCTGTCAGAATTGACGCCCCTGATCTGCTCGATCTTCGCTCTCGTAACCGGCTCATTATAGGCGATGATGGCAAGCGTTTCAAAGGCTGCCTGGGACAGGGCCTGCTTCTGTCTGGGCTCAAACAGCCTTCTTATGTACTCGTAATGCTCGAATTTGGTGCAAAGCTGATAGCTCCCGTCTATTTCCCTCAGCATGATGCCCCTTTTGGAATTCTGATAATTTACGGCCATATTGTTCAGCAGGAGCCTGGTGGTTTTTCTATCCAGCTCCAGAATTTCTGCCAGCTTTTCAAGCGGCAGCGGGTCGCCGCTGGCGAAAAGCAGGCCTTCTGCAATCGATTCGAACTCGTTTATTTCCATGCTCATCCTTCCCGCACTCAAGCCATGCTGTCCGCAGGCTCGTCCCTTTCGTCCTCCGGCTCCTGAGACAGCTCCGACTTGTGGATATATATATCCGAAAACTGCTTCCTCTGATCAAGCGTCACCCTTTTCTGCTTGGCGAGCTCCAGAATGGCAAGGAAGCCTGTGAGCACATCCATTCTTGATTTGTGCCTGAGCGAAAACAGCTCGGAAAATATGAAGGACGTCCTTCGAAGAAGCTCCCTCATGACCTCCCTCATCTTGCTTCTGAGGGAAACCTTTTCGTGCTGTATTATCTGGTTCATACCGCTCACATTGGGATTTATTTTTTTCCTGTTCCGCTCAAGCAGCTCCCGGTACACTCTTATGAGTTCAGGAGGCGAGAGCTCCAGCGTTTCGTCCGACCTCGTGAACTGTATGGCCTCGGGGAGCTTGTAATACAGGACCGACCATTCCTTCTCCCTTTGCCTGAGCGTTTCCGAAAACTCCTTATATTTCTTATACTCCAGCAGACGAAGCACCAGCTCTTCCCTCGGGTCGGCTTCCTCCTGCTTAACTTCCTTTTTTTCGGGCAGCAGCATCCTGGACTTGATGTGCAGCAGCGTAGCCGCCATCACGATGAACTCGCTGGTTATTTCCAGGTCAAGCTCCTGCATCTTAAAAAGATATTCCATGTACTGGTCGGTGATGATGTTTATGGGAATGTCGTAAATATTGAACTGGTTTTTCTCCAGAAGGTGAAAAAGCAGGTCGAAGGGTCCTTCAAAATTCTGTATCTTTATTTTGCAGGCATTTGTCAACGAACTTTCCACCGCATGTACCTACCAATCTATTTTCATTGCCTTACGGACGTCTTCCATTGTCTTTTGAGCAATTTTCCTCGCGCTTTCGTTGCCGTTTTCTATCACTTCGCGGACAAAGCCGGGTTTCCCTGTTATTTCCAGACGCTTTTCGTATATGGGAGTGAGTAATACCGACATCTTCACGGCGAGATTTTTCTTGCACTGGACGCAGCCTATGGTTCCGGCTTTGCAGCTGCACTCGATCTCAGGCACCTCCACCTCGTTGAAGACCCTGTGAAAGGCGAAAACCGCGCATACCTCCGGATGCCCCGGATCATCCTTTCTGATGCGGGCCGGATCCGTAATCATGGACATGACCTTTTTTCTCACCGACTCTGGGTCGTCCGAAAGGGCTATGGTATTACCGTAGCTTTTGCTCATCTTCCTTCCGTCCGTCCCCGGCAGCACCTTGGCCTTAGTCAGCTTTGACGCGGGCTCGGGGAATACCTCGCCGAAAAGGAAGTTGAACCTTCTCGCTATTTCCCTTGTTATCTCCACATGCGGCACCTGATCCTCACCCACCGGCACCACATCCGCCTTATAAAGAAGTATGTCTGCGGCCTGCAGGCATGGATAGCCGAGGAAGCCGAGCGTAGTGATGTTCTTGTCCTTCATCTGTGAAAGCTGGTCCTTATAGGTCGGATTCCTGAAAAGCCATGAGAGCGGCGTAAACATTGAAAACAGAAGGTGAAGCTCGGCATGCTCCTTAACGGACGACTGCAGGAACATGATGCACCTTTCGGGGTCCAATCCTGCGCTCAGCCAGTCCACCACGATTTCATTTATATTGGATTTTATATTCGACGTGTCCTCATAGCCCGTCGTAAGGGCGTGCCAGTCGGCTATGAAAAAGTAACAGTTGTATTCGTCCTGGAGCTTTACCCAGTTTTCAAGCGCTCCGAAGTAGTTTCCCAGATGAAGCGCTCCCGTAGGGCGCATTCCGCTCAGTATGGTGCCTTTTTTCATAAATTGCCACTCTCCTGTGTTTTTCAACGCTTCCTTCATTTTAATTTTATAAGCCAGCGCTGTCAATCAAAAAATATAAACTCGTGAGCACCGGGGGCAATAAAAGCCTCGGTGACAATAAGTCTTCCCGCCTTTTGCACCTTCGGCCTCCCTCCGGATTGCCCCAAATAAAAAAGCTGCCGGTAAAGGCAACTCCTTATCGTTTATGTATAATACACTATTATCCTATACCGTTATCCTGCCCATGCCGAACCATTCCACGACCATCTTGAAGAAGAGCCTCAGGAAGGAAGCCCGCTGAATATCGTTGGAGGCTACAAGGTCTGCTTTGCCCACCTCGGCGCCCGACAGGTTGTAGATTACCTCTCCGATTTTCTGTCCGGCCTTCAGAGGAGCCTCAAGATTGGGCTGCATATTGACCTGGCGTTCTATTTTACCCTTTTCGCCCTTTTTCAAAAGCAGCTTAACGTCTTCCTTATATATAGCGTTGACTGAAGATTTAAGGCCTTTTTTCACTTCAACCGTCTGCACCTCTTCACCCTTGTTGTTTACCTGCGTGGTTTCGAAATTCGCGAAGCCGTAATCAAGCATCTTTCTTGCTTCCGCAAAGCGGGTGTTGGAATCAGGCTCTCCGAGCACCACCGCGATAAGCTGCTGGTTGTTCCTGACGGCCGAAGCCGACAGACAGTAGCCGGCTTTGTTTGTAAAGCCTGTTTTTAGGCCCACCATGCCCTGGTAATAATGGATGAGCTTATTTGTATTATCAAGCGATACCGGCTTTTTGCCGGGCGTGTTGTTGCGGAAGGTATCATGCCAGGTGCTTGTATATTGCAGTATTTTGGGGTGCTTTAGTATCAGCTCCCTTGACATGAGGGCAATGTCGTAAGCGCTGCTGTAATGACCGTCGTCCGTCAGGCCGCTGCAGTCGAGAAAAACGGTATCGTTCATGCCCAGCTCCTTTGCCTTCTCATTCATCAAGCTCACAAAAAGCTCCTCGCTGCCGGCAACGGCCTCGGACAGCGCAACAGTCGCGTCGTTTGCCGAATGTATGGCAACAGCTCTCAGCAGCTCGTCTACGGTGAAAATCTCACCCGGCTCAAGCCATACCTGGGAACCGCCCATGCTGTATGAGTGATTGCTTATCGTAACCTTTGTGTCAAGAGCTATCTTTCCCGAGTCGATGGCTTCCATTATCAAAAGCATCGACATCACCTTGGTCACGCTAGCGAACTGAAGCTTTTCATGGCTGTTGTTTTCCATCAGGAGCTTTCCCGAAGTAAAATCCATAAGAACGGCGCCTTTAGCCTTGAGCTTCATGACGTCCGTCTTATCCATTATTTTAAATACGGTTTTCTCATTGTAGACATCCTCGTTGGCCGCGGCGGAAACAGGGGGCGCGGTAAGACAGGCAAGCGCCAGGGCAATTGCCAGGCAGCGTGGCAGAACGTTCTTAAACATTTGAAACACTCCTCGTACTTTTGTTTCCTGATATTAATTTTTATGCTGTAAAAATGCAGTATATTCTGTAACCATGAAATATTAAAAGGCTGCATAATTTGAATATATGCAGCCCGATAAAATTGATAAAGGTCGTTATCCGCCTTTATAAGATGTCCTTGTTAAATTGTATATTTTAATATTTTTCGACTTTTTCCGAATCTATATATGCAAGGATAAGAGGTCTTTGCGGTGGCCGTTCGCCGGTAATGCTTATGGCGGAGAGCAGCTCGCCCCTGGCGGCTTCAAGCTTATCGGGGCTGCCTGTGTGCAGCTCCGCGAGGACTTCGCCCTTCTTAACCTGCATACCGGTTTTCTTATGCAGGATTATGCCTGCGGAGTAATCTATAGGGCTTTCCTTGGTCTCCCTTCCGGCGCCAAGCAGCAGCGAGGCTATTCCGAGGGAATCCGTCCTTATGCTTCCGATATAGCCGTCGGAAACGGCTTCAACCTTTTTTACTATGGCAGCCCCGTCAAAGAGCCTCCGGTCGTCGGGCCGGTATGAGCCGCCTTGTTTTTCGACCAGCTCGCACAGCTTCCTGAAGGCACTGCCGTCCGCAACCTTTGAACGCACAAGCTTCCTGCACTCTTCCATACTTCCCAGCCCGGCCAGTTCAAGCATCCTCGCCGCAAGCTCAAAGGAAACCGTCTCAAGATCCGCCGGTCCCCTGCCCTGCAGCGTTTCAACGGCCTCAAGCACCTCAAGCGAATTGCCGACGGCATTTCCGAGCGGTATGTCCATATCCGTAATGACAGCGACCGTCTTTCTGCCGGAATGCTCACCAATCGCGACCATTTCCCGGGCCAGCTTGATGGAATCCTCCACCGACTTCATAAAGGAGCCGCTCCCTGTTTTCACGTCAAGCACGATCCTGTCTGCTCCCGAGGCCAGCTTCTTGCTCATTATGCTGCTGGCTATGAGCGATATGTTGTTGACCGTAGCGGTGACATCCCGCAAGGCGTAGAGCTTCTTGTCCGCAGGCGCAAGATTCCCGGTCTGACCCGCGATTACTATTCCGATTTCTCTTACATTATTGATGAATTCCTCGCGCGTCAGCGCGGTGCGGAAGCCCTTCATGGCTTCCAGCTTGTCTATCGTGCCTCCCGTGTGTCCCAGCCCCCTGCCGGACATCTTCGCAACAGGCACTCCGCAGGCGGCCACTATCGGAGCCAGGACAAGCGTCGTCTTGTCTCCCACGCCTCCGGTGCTGTGCTTGTCCACCTTTATGCCGGGTATGCCAGAGAGGCTCACCGTATCGCCGGAGTCCGCCATCAGCCGGGTAAGATCGGCTGTCTCCCTTGAATTCATTCCTCTGATGAAAATGGCCATGAGCAGCGCCGCAGCCTGATAATCCGGTATACTTCCGCTGCAGTAGCCTTTGATGAAAAATTCAAGCTCGGCATGGGAAAGCTCCCGGCCGTCCCTTTTATTTTCTATTATTTCGTACATTCTCATAAGATCACATCCCTGTAAAAGCTTGTCCCACTGAAGTCAGAGCCTATTGAGAACATCTCCGACAGCGTTTGCGCAATGTCGGTAAAGGAAGTCCTTGTCCCGAGGTTTACACCTCTCTTCGCCCTCTTCCCGTACAGCAGAAGCGGCACATATTCCCTGGAGTGGTCGGTGCTTTGAGTCGTCGGGTCGCAGCCGTGATCCGCCGTTATCATCAGCAGGTCGTCCTCCTTCATGGCTTCCAGCAGCTCAGGCACTCTTTTGTCAAAATCAATGAGCGCTTTCGCATAGCCTGCGGCATCGTTCCTGTGTCCGTACAGCATGTCGAAATCCACCAGGTTGGTAAATATAAGGCCTTCAAAATCTTCCTTTATATAATCGAGGGTCTTGTCGACTCCATCCATGTTTCCATGGATGTATACCGAATCGGTTATCCCGCACCCTGCGAAAATGTCCTTTATTTTGCCGACAGCCTTCACCTTGAGACCTTTTCCGCTTATGCCGTCAAGTATGGTGCTCTTTATCGGATTGAGCGAGAAGTCGTGACGCCTGTCCGTCCTGGTATAGCTGCCTTCACTCCCTATAAACGGCCTCGCGATCACCCTGCCGACCGCGTGCTTTCCCTGGAGTATTCCCCTGGCTATCCTGCATATCTCATAAAGCCTGTCTATCGGTATGACGTCTTCGTGCGCCGCGATCTGGAACACGCTGTCGGCCGAGGTATAGACAATGGGATATTCCGTCATAACATGCTGCCGGCCGAGCTGCTTTATTATCTCGGTGCCTGAAGCGGCATAGTTTCCGAGGGTCTTAGTCCCTATCGCAGCCTCAAAGCTCCGGATCACCTCCGGCGGAAAGCCGTCCGGATAGACCGGGAAGGGCTTTTCAAGTATTATCCCCGCCATTTCCCAGTGTCCCGTAGTGGTGTCCTTGCCTGCCGATTTCTCCGCCATCCTGCCGAAGCTCCCGATGGGCGATTCGACTCTGCGGATGCCCTTCGCTCCGTCGATGCGGCCAAGTCCCAGCATTTCGAGGTTTGGCAGGCTTAGGCCGCCGATTGCCGAGGAAATGTTCCCGATGGTATTGCTGCCTTCGTCTCCGTATCTTCCGGCATCCGGAAGCTCCCCTATGCCGGCGCTGTCCATAACAACAATGATTGCTCTTTTCATATATCATTCTCCTGTCATGAAAAATTGTACCATAAATAAACAAAAAAACTAAGATATATTTACCTTAGTTTTTGTAAAAGTATCATTATTATATTATGATTCCCGTCTTACGCGTGAATTACGCCCGCGGGTGCGTTTTCTTATACACTTCCTTAATC
>JAEZJL010000304.1 GCA_023415815.1 Bacillota bacterium
GTATAGACGTGATCAGGTCGGTAACCGGGGACGGTTACGGGCATACGATCGTGCAGTTCAAAATGTCCGCCGACGTCAACACCTCCATCATCGACGTCCAGAAAGCCATCGACGGGATACTCGGCAAGCTTCCGGAGGACGCCACGACGCCGGTCATCAAGAAAATCGACCTGAACGCGGAGCCCATACTGACCCTTGCAATTTCCGGAGGAAGCTCCTACGAAGAGCTTTACAGCAAAGCGGACAAATTGAAGAAATCCCTCGAGAATCTGAGCGGTGTCGGCAATGTTACCATCACGGGCGCCCAGGAAAAACAATTGAGCATCGCCCTGGACAAGTCAAAAATGGAATATTACGAAATAGACCCGGGCACGGTGCTGTCGATTCTGAAGGCCGAAAATATCAACATTCCCGCCGGGACCCTGAAGGAGGAGACCAGGAGCAGGATTGTGAGGGTCGCTGCCGAATTCACAAGCATCGAGCAGGTAAAGGACCTGAGGATTCCTGTCCGCGGCGGCCAGGTCAGGCTGGCGGATATTTCGGATATCGAGCTGAAATATCCCGACGACACGACGCTGGTCCGGCTGGATGGAGTATCCTCCATAGGCATAGAGATTCAGAAGCAGAGCGACGCAAACATCGTTGAGACCACGAACCTGGTCAAATCCCGGATTGACAGGTTCAGGGAGTCGGAGGGCGGCGATGTAAATATAATCATAGCCGAGGACTCTACATACTTCATCAATTCATCGCTGAGCGAGACCACGAGGAATATCCTTGAAGGGATATTTACCACCGCTATCATCCTGATGCTTTTCCTCAGAAGGTGGAGATCCTCGCTGATTGTTCTCGTAGCTATTCCCACATCCATTATATCGACATTCTTCATGATGTACATGTTCAAGTTCACCTTTAATATCGTCTCCCTGCTTGGAGTGGCCATGTGCGTGGGTATCCTGGTGGACGACTCCATTGTCGTCCTGGAGAATATCGACAGGCATATCAGTATGGGCAAGACGCCGAAGAAGGCCGCGGTGGAAGGACGGCGGGAGATAGGCCTGGCGGCCGTTGCGATAACCCTTTGCGACGTCGTGGTATTTGCGCCTGTGGCATTTATGACCGATCTTGTAGGCCAGTTCCTCAAGGAGTTCGGCCTGACGGTGGTGTTTGCCACGCTGTTTTCGCTTCTGATCTCCTTTACGCTGACGCCCATGCTTGCGGCTTATCTGCACAAAAAGGAGGAAAAGTCCGGCCCCGAAAAGAAGCCCGGACGCTTTTCAAAGCTGTTTGAGAGGATTGTCGTCCATAGATACCAGAGGCTGCTGAAGTGGTCGCTTTCCAACCGGTGGAAGATAATAATCATTGTGGTTGCGGGAATAGCCGTCAGCGTGTCTATGATACCCCTGGGCGTTATCCAGGCTGAATTTCTGCCCGGAATCGACCAGGGCAAGCTGACAATCGATATGAATCTGACGCCGTGGTCGACCTTGAAGCAGGCCGACGAAAAGGCAAGGGAAGTCGAAAACCACCTGAAAGCCATGCCGGCGGTAAAGGATTACCTGACGGTGGTAGGGAGCGATAACAATCCGGCGATCGCCAAAATAACAGTCAGGCTGAAGGACAAAAACCAGAGGGATAAGTCACAAACCGCTCTGGCCGCTGAAATCAGGGAATGGAGCCGGAGCGTGACCGGCGTTGAATTATCGGTCACCGAAAGCAGCATCATCGACAGGACTTCGATTGACAGTACTAAGAAAATCGCCATAAATATCACCGGACCGGACCAGATCGTACTTGAGCAATTGGCAAGTGAGGTCGAAAAGGCGGTCAAGTCCGTACCGGGTACGGTGGACGTCTCAAATTCCATCAGCGCCCGCAAGCCCGACATCAGCGTGGTGGTCGACAAGCTCGCAGCCGCCGGCTACGGCATTACCTCGTATAATGCCGCCGCCGCTTTGAGAGTAGCCATAGAAGGCGCCGACGCAGGAGTTTTCCGGACCGACGGAAACGAATACGACATCAACCTGCACTATAAAAAGGATCAGTTAAAAACCACTGAGGATATCAGCTCGCTCAGGCTTACCACATCTTCCGGGACGCCCCTGGAGCTCGGCAGGATCGCAAAGATTACAAATTCCGACAGCCCGAGGGAAATAACAAGAAAGGACAGGCAGCAGCTTGTGACGATAGCCGCCAATGTCCAGGGCAGGGTGCAGGGCGGAGTCAGCAAGGACATAGAGGCGAAGCTTCAAAATCTCAGAATGCCTTACGGATACAACATCCAGTACGGCGGGGACCAGGAGATGATGAACACCTCCTTCGACGCGCTGATAAAGGCCCTGATTGCTTCGGTCATACTGGTTTACATGATACTGGTGGTGCTTTATGAATCCTACCTGACGCCCGTCATCAGGATGCTCTCGCTTCCGTGCGGCATCATCGGCGCGCTGCTTATGATGGCCATCTTCGGTAAAGCGCTGAATATAATGTCGCTGATTGGAATCATCATGCTTGACGGTATCGCCTCAAAGAACGGGACGCTGCTTATCGATTACACGAATACCCTCATGAAAAGGGGGCTGCCGCTGAGAGAGGCCCTGATAGAGGCGGGCACGACAAGGATAAGGCCGATTATAATGACCTCCGTCACCATGATGTTCGGGATGCTGCCGACGGCGCTGTCCCTGGGAGACGGAAGCGAACTGAAATCAGGCATGGCGCTGATTCTGATAGGAGGCCTCGCCGCCTCCACTCTTCTGTCGCCGATTCTGATACCGGTGGTTTATACGCTTATAGACGACTTGAAAACAAAAATCTCGCGCAAAAAACGCGCTGCCAGAGAATCTATGGAGGTAAAAATATGACATGTGCAAAATCAAGGATAAGCCTGACGGCGGCTCTCCTGCTGGCGTCGGCAGTTCTTCTGTCGGGCTGCGCACCGGCCGTCGAGGCGGTGAAGGAAAAACCGGCGGTGAAGACAATGGAATTGAAAAAATCCTCATTGACCGTTACGGTGGATTATCCGTCAAAGCTGCTATCCTCTGAGGAAATAAACGTATCCGCCAAAATTCCGGGCAGGGTGGCCGAGGTGTTTTTTGATGTCGGCGACGAGGTCAAAGCCGGGGACATACTCTTCACACTGGAGGCCGAGGACAGCAAATCGCAGCTGAGGCAGACCGAAGCCGCGCTGTCGGGCACAAAGGAAAACGTCAAGCAGCAGCTGCTGGAGGCGGAGAAGGGACTGAACCAGGCGAAGCTTCAATATGACAATGCAAAAAGCCTGTATGAGAAAACAAAGGCTCTCTACGAGCAGGGTGGCGCTTCAAAGCAGGAGCTGGACAACCTGGAAACCTCGTATGAAAATTCAAAGCTGAATATGGAAACCGCGCAAAAGAACCTGGAGATAATAAAGGGAAGCGGCTCCGGGGGGCTGGCTACGGCTCAGACAAACCAGGCGCAGTCGGCGGTGGACGCGGCTGCGGCGCTGGTGGAGAATTCGGTGATACGCTCGCCCATCGGCGGGAAGGTTTCGGTATGCAATGTAAAAGCGGGGGAATTGACTTCAAGCGGCATGCTGGCATATACTGTAGTAAATTTCACAAGTATGACCGCGGAGATAAACGTGCCGGACGAAGTCCAGCAGCGCCTGTCCAAAGGCCAGGTATTGAAGCTGAAGGTCGGCGTTTCGGAAGAAAAGACCCTGGACGGAGTTATTGATACGATTGCACCCGCGGCGGATTCAAGGACGGGCTTTTATACCGTTAAACTGCGGATGGATAACAAGGACGGGGCCTGCAAGCCGGGCATGTTTGCGAAAGCCATAGTGCCAAGCGGAAGCAGGGAGGGCGTCTTCACCGTCCCCGGAGGCGCGGTGGTTTCGGAAAACGGGATCGAATATTTGTATCTGGTTTCGGACGGAAGCGTAGTAAAAAAGATCATCAAGACCGGAGTGTCGACGGAGCAGGCAGTCGAGGTTCAAGGCGACCTGAAGGAAGGGGACAGTATAATACTGGAGGGGCAGAGCTTTCTGGATGAAGGCGAAAAGGTCAATGTTGTCCAAGGAGGTATTTGATGAGCTTACAGCAGCCAAAGGAAGTAAAGGTGCAGGATTTCATCGAGTTTTATCACTTCTATAACAGTTTTGTCCAATTTATTCTTAAAGAGCTGGACGACGGTGTTCCGAAGGTGTACTTCGCCATTTTGCTGGTGCTTGAGAAATACGGGCCCCTGCCGATTTCGCATATAGGAGACAAGCTCCACATTACAAAGTCCAATATGACTCCCCTGATCGACGGAATGGAGGAAAAGGGCTTCATAACGAGGAAAGCGTCCCCGAATGACCGCAGAATCATCAATATTGTAGAAGCGGAAGAGGGGGCAAGGTATATTGCCGACTCCCTGGCAAAGCTCAATGAGCTGCTGATCAATAAGGATACCACCATAACGTACGATGAGGCGTTGAAAGCTCTTGATGCCGTAAACATATTGCTGGATCTGGGCAAAAGGATATTGAAGGCAAGCGGCCTGGAAGGTCCGGCGTAAAATAAAAGTCCGGTTCATGTGCCATATTTGTTTTTGCGATAAAAAATGCTCCGGATTTTCCGAAGCATTTTTCATTGGCAACCGCTTTGTGGCACATAAAAAATCGGGGGATATACAGGGGGGCAGCTCCCTTTTTTAGTCCTTTACGTCTTCCAATATCTGCTGCTTAACCGGGAGGAGCTCCTTCTGCTTGCTGATGATCTGCTTTTTGAGGTCGATAATGCTGTTCAATGCGGCGGAAGCCTTTGCTTCATCCTTTGATTTTACGGCCGCCCTGAAATCGGTCCACTCGCTCTTCTTTTCCGTCCTCAGGCCGGAGATACCGGTGCGCAGGTCTTTTGCCTGTGTGCGGAGCGGCTCGATCTCAGCCTTCAAATCGGTGAGAACCTTTTTGGCTTCATCCCTGTCCTTGCCCTTGAGCTCTTCCTTGAGGCTGTTCCATTCCGTTTTTATCGATTGATTTGTTTCCTTTATCTGAGTCCAGAGACCCTTGCATTCGACTCTCAGCTTGTTCAGCTCGGCCAGCAGGTCTGTAAACTTACCCTTAAAGCTTTTCACATCCGATTTGAGGACGGTGTCATCCTTTGTCTCGGCAGCCGATACTGTAAGATCCGAAAGAGTGTCCTCAGCTATGCTCCTTTCGATAGCTTGCTCCGCAGAGGTAGATTCCGCTGCGAATGCCGGTAAGGAAAAAGAAAATATGACCGCGGTGACGGCGATCAGGGTGATGATTTTTTTCATGGAAACATCTCCTTTATAATATTTGTTGCCCTACGCTTATATTATAAAGGCGGAGTTTATAGCAATAATGTTCAAATTGTGGAGATTCTGTGTAAATTTCAGCGGAGGCCTTATATTATCGGGAGCCTGATACGGAACTCGGCTCCGCCCTCCGCTGCGTTGGCCGCCTCGACGGTACCTCCGTGCTTTTCTATAATTGCTTTTGTAATGGCGAGGCCAAGGCCCGAGCCGCCCTTTTTGCCCTTGTAAAACCTTTCAAAGACCTTTTTGCTTTCATTTTCATCGAAGCCCTCGCCGTCGTCCCTTATGACTATTTCAAACTGCCTGCCGTCGTTTGAGGTGACGATGCTCACTTCGCTCCTGGCGTATCTCACACAGTTTCCCATGATATTGAGCAGCGCCTGGGTCATTTTGTCGCGGTCTGTCCTGAGGCTCGCATCCTTGTACAGCATGAGACTTATGGCGATATTGTCCCTGATGGAGAGCCCCTTCAGCTTTGCCGCGCTCTTTTCTATAATATCGTTCATGCTCTCCGTTGAAAACCTGTAGAAGTCCTCCTGGGTTTCTATTTTCGAAAGGAATATCAATTCATCGACGATGCCCTTCAGCCTCTTGCTTTCCTCTACGATGACGTCGAGAGCTTCGCCGTTGTTTTCGAACACTCCGTCCTTTACGCCCTCGGCATAGCCCTGTATGGACATCAGGGGGGTTTTGAGCTCATGCGAGGCGTTCTGGAAGAACCTCTTCTGGGTGATGTCGTATTCCTTGAGCTCCGAAGCCATATTGTCAATCGTCCTGCCAAGCTCTTCAAGCTCGTCTCCGGTATGAATGCCGGCTTTCCCGTCAAAGTCCCGCTTCGATACTGCTTCGGCCCGTTCCTTCAGACGTATGATCGGCCTTGCGATGGATCTTGCCACAAATGTGCCTGCGATCACGGCAATAACTGCCGTTATCAGCAGGGATACCGACAGGACTAAGAGCAGGCTCCCGATGAGCTTCCTGACAGGGCCCACGGGGTCGTAAAGTATGACCCAGCCGCGGAGACCCTGGAATACATTGCCCTTTGAAGGCAGGGCTGCCAGTATGTATTCCTCGCCTTCTGTCCGCAGCCTTGTCGTAAAAGTCCTTTTTGTTCCCGAAGAGAGCCTGTCGGAGACAGCGGGGAGGATTTGCAGGCGGAACTGCTCCGCCTCCTCGCTTTTCGGATACAGGACCTTCAGATTCTTTGAGACCAGTACAAAATTGCTTTCCAGGGAACCTACCAGGCCAAAGACCCGCCGCCTTATCTCCTGCCTTACGGCGGGACTTGTCACATCCTTGCCCTCGGCAATTTCCTCCGCAACGACGTCGGAAATCTTTCCGGCGTCCCTTATCAGCTGCAGCCTGGTCTGCCTTTCCGTATAGAAGCGCGCAAGCAGGCCGAATACGATGCCGACCACAAGCAGCGCCGAAATGATGATGCATATATATGAAGCTATTATTCTCGATGTAATTGAGCTTCTGACCTTCGCCGCCCCCTCAGCCGCTTATTTTGTAGCCGTAGCCCCAGACAGTCGTTATCAGCAGGGTGGAGTCCGCTTCGGAAAGCTTCCTTCTCACCTTTTTGACCAGATCGTCGACAGCCCGCAGATCCCCGATGTGTTCATAGCCCCAGATGCCGTTGATGAGCTGATCCCGGGTATACACCCTATTCCTGTTTTTTATAAGGTACAGGAGCAGATCATATTCCTTGGGGGTGAGGTCCAGCTCGGTCATATCTTTGCACACCCTTCTTTCGTCGGGATACACGGTAATGTCGGCGCATCTGAGCCCGTTCCCGGCAGGCTCAGCCGCAGCTCCCACGTCCCTGACCCTTCTGAAAATGGTCTTGACCCTCGCCACCAGCTCGCGCGGGCTGAAGGGCTTCGATATGTAGTCGTCGCTGCCAAGCTCAAGCCCAAGTATCCTGTCTATCTCGTCATCCTTGGCGGAAACCATGATAATGGGCACCTCGCTGGACTTTCTGATCTCCCTGCACAGGCTATAAC
>JAEZJL010000323.1 GCA_023415815.1 Bacillota bacterium
GAGGCCTCACGGAGGCAAGGAGCTTCATATATTCGAGCATGCAGGAAGTGATCGGCGGCTCCTTTTCCGGAGAAGCCTTTGTGGACTATAAGACAATGCTGCAGGAGATTGTGCAGAAAAGCGGAGAATTAAAGCTGCAGTACAAAATACTCCAGGAGAAGGGTCCGGACCACAACAAGCAGTTTGTGGCGCAGGTCGCTCTCGGAGACAGGGTGCTGGGCAAGGGAGAGGGCAGGAGTAAGAAGGAAGCCGAGCAGAATGCGGCAAGGGTCGCGCTGGCCGGATTCCAGGGTGCTTAAAATGTCGGAAAGGCATGTTGTAATACCGATTTTCGTCCCCCACGAGGGCTGTCCCTTCGACTGCATTTTCTGCAATCAGAAGAAGATCAGCGGCCAAAAGGAACAAATGTCCGTCGAAGCCATGAGGGACATAATTGAATCCCATCTTGAAACCATCACGCCGGGTACGTCCACGGAAATAGGCTTCTACGGCGGCAGCTTCACGGGCATAGACAGAAAGCTTCAGTTATCATACCTCTCAACGGCATTTGAATATGTAAAAAAAGGAAGCGTCTCGTCGCTCAGGCTTTCCACGCGCCCCGATTATATCAACGAGGAAATACTGGACTATCTGCGCAAATACGGCGTAAGGACTATAGAGCTGGGCGTGCAGAGCCTTGACGACGCAGTGCTGGAAGCCAGCTTCAGGGGACACGGCGCCGGAGACGTTTACAGGGCATCCGCCATGATAATGGAAAAAGGCTTCAGGCTTGGCCTTCAAACGATGATTGGGCTGCCCGGAGATACGGCGGAAAAGGATATGTATACCGCACGGAAAATAATAGGCATCGGACCCGAATTCGTAAGAATTTATCCTGTGCTGGTCATAAAAGGGACGCATCTTCACGGGCTGCTGCTTGAAGGAAGCTATATACCTCTGACGCTTGAGGAGGCCGTGGGGATATGCGCCGAACTGCTGAAGGCATACGATACTGCCGGGATAAAGGTGATCAGAATGGGTCTTCAGTCCAGCAGGGAAATAAGCGAAGGCTCGGAGGTAGCGGCAGGCCCCGTGCATCCGGCTTTCAGACAGCTTGTGGAGAGCAGGCTTGCCCTCGAAAAGATGGAGGCGGGCATTGAAGGCCTTGATTTGAAAGACGTAAGGGAGATAATCATAGTAACGGGAACAGCAAACCTTTCAAACACAGTTGGACAAAAAAGAGCCAATATAGCCTGTCTTAAAGAAAAATACGCAGGCCTGAGGATAGCCGTCGAAGGCCGCATGGGGTACGGAAATGATATATTCGTTCTTCCGGTCAGATGAAAATATATTGATAATGCCGCCAGTTATGTTAAAATTAATATTGCTATAGGATTTACAACGAAATTTTTCCAAATTACCCGAGCTATTATGAAAAACCGGGAGGCTGCAATTGTACCTAAAAAGGCTTGATATACAAGGCTTCAAATCGTTCGCCGATAAAATCTGCCTGGAATTCAATTCGGGAATCACCTCTGTTGTCGGTCCCAACGGAAGCGGCAAGAGCAATATTGCCGACGCCATCCGATGGGTGCTGGGCGAGCAGAGCATAAAGACGCTAAGGGGCAGCAAGATGGAGGACGTCATATTTGCGGGAACCGAGCACAGGAAGCCGCTGGGCTTCGCGGAGGTTTCCCTTACCATTGACAATTCCGACGCAAAGCTCCCCATTGAATTCGGAGAAGTGACCATCACCAGGAGGATTTTCCGTTCCGGAGAGAGCGAATATCTACTCAATAAAACGCAATGCAGGCTCAGGGATATTACGGAGCTGTTCCTGGATACGGGTCTGGGCAGGGACGGCTATTCGGTCATTGGCCAGGGAAAGGTCGACGAGATCCTCAGCACCAGGTCCGAGGACAGAAGGCATATTTTCGAAGAAGCCTCGGGAATAATGAAGTACAAGGTCAGGAAGCTGGAGGCCGAAAAGAAGCTGGAGCTTACCAGACTGAACCTGGACAGGATAAATGACATCATCAATGAGCTCGAATCCCAGCTGGAGCCCTTGAGGGAGCAGTCGGAAACCGCCAGGAAGTACCTGGACCTCAGGGAGAGCCTCAAGGAGCTGGAGGTCAACGTTTATCTCGAAAATCTGATTAAATTCAAAGAAAAAATAACGGAATACGAGGAGCAGTATAAAAGCGTCAAGGAAAGCATAGACGGCGAGAACAGAAAGCTTGAGGAAATAACCGGCGCCAACAGGCAGAAGACGGAGCTGATGAAGCAGCTTGACGAGCGGCTCGAGGCCTCCAGGCAGGAGTTCTACAGCCTCGAGGGAAACCTGGAGAGGTGCGCCTCCGAAATAAAGCTAAACAATGAAAAGATAAGCCACTTTGAACAGAATATAGCCCGCATGGAGGGCGAGGTGGCTGAAACGGACGGCAGGATGGCCGGCCTTGAGAAAGAGGAAGCGGTAAAGCAGGAAAGGCTGAAATACCTGGAAAGACAGCTGAAGGAGTACACCGTAAAGCTCTCGGAATACGAGAAGCAAATGGAAGAGCTGCTTAAGACGCTCGACGAGAGTGAAAGACATATCGAAGAGCTTAAAACTTCTATTATGGACAAGCTCGACCTGCAGTCGGACAAAAAAATGCAGGTGGGCAATGTCAGGATGCACATAGAGACCATGCAAAAGCGGCAAAAGACTATCGACCACGACGTTTACCAGCTGGTTGTGGAAAACGACAGGGAAAAGCTGAAGGTCGAGGACCTTTCCGAGAGCATCCGGCACGCCGCCGAGCAGATAAAAAGGCAGAAGTCCAGGCTGCAGGAGCTGAACGGCGAAAGGGATGAATCCGACAGGCTGCTTGCGGGCATGCGTTCAAAAGAGACCAAGCTGAAGGGCGACCTGCAGTTCAAGTCCTCCCGCTGCAAGATGCTCAGGGAGATGGAGCAGAACCTTGAAGGCTACAACAGAAGCGTAAAGCAGGTGCTTCAGGCGTGCCGCGAGTCCCCCGAATTCGGCAGGGGCATACACGGAGCGCTGGCCCAGCTGATGAAGGTCGACAGGAAATACGAAAACGCCGTTGAAATGACGCTCGGCAGCACGCTCCAGAATATAGTGACATCAACCGAAGAGGATGCAAAAAAGGCCATAGAATTTCTAAAGTCAAACAAGCTGGGCAGGGCGACCTTCCTTCCCATCAGCTCCGTAACGGGTAAAAGCTTTGATAACGGAATGCTTGGGGATATCGCGCGCCAGCCGGGCTTCTGCGGGGTCGCGTCGGAGCTCGTTTCCTTCGATTCAAGGTACGCCGGCATCATAGCCAGCCTCCTCGGCAGGGTGGTTGTGGTTGAAAGCCTGGACAACGCGATAGCGATGGCAAGGCGCTTCAAATATGCCTTCAGGATCGTCACGCTGGAGGGAGATATTTTAAGCACGGGCGGTTCGATGTCTGGCGGAAGCCTTGACAACAGGGGCCCGGGAATA
>JAEZJL010000373.1 GCA_023415815.1 Bacillota bacterium
CGCTTATGGTATTGGAACTGAAAGACTTAAACGGCAACGGCGCTGAGAATTTTAAAATATGCCGCAGCCCTGACGAAAGCTGGATTTATGATGCGTGCAGGATGAACGGGATAAACGATGCTCACAGGGATACAATGAAGAGAATGCTGCAGTGCATCGTCCACAAAAGTCTTTTCGTGTCAGTTCAGGCAGAAGGGAAAACGGCTGCATGCGGCATGGCTGTCATAGAAAACGGCCATATGGGACTGTTCGATATTGTAGTGGACAGCGGTATGAGGGGCAGGGGACTCGGCAGACAGCTCATGAAGGAGCTTCTTTGCCTTGGAAGGTCCGAGGGCGCAACGAAAGCCTATCTTCAGGTGATGATAGGAAATCTTCCCGCAGTAAGGCTTTACGAAAGCCTGGGGTTTGTCAGGGCTTACGAATACTGGTACAGAGCAAAATGACTTTGGAGGAGCTACCCGATAGTGTGGTTCAGGCCCCATGTAATCCCCGTGTAGTCTGTCACAACCGCATGGTAAGCTCCCCAGAAGGTTTTCTGCGGCGGGAAGGTCACCGAGCCCTTTTCGGCCAGAGCCGCAAAGATTTTATCGAGCTCTTCGGCGCTGTCCAGATCAAGCAGAAGAGTTATGCTGCTTCCGCGGGTTCTGCCGCCGAAGCTGTCGTTCAGGTAAAGAATGCACTCGCCGTTGATATGGAGCTCGGCGTGCATGATCTTTCCCTCGTGGCCTTTAAACATTTCAATCCCGTCGGCTTTCTTCAGGTTTTTTATTTCGCCGCCGAAGACCCTGCTGTAGAACTCCAGCACCTCCATGCAATTGTCGGCCGCTATTTCCGGTATTATTTTTTTCATAAGCAGATCTCCCACGAAATATTTTTTATTTGTATGCTTACCCTTAATTATTATTTTTACATAAAAATTATTGATTTAACCGGTTATTTGTAATAAAGTATTGGTTAAAAAATAAACCGGGGATATCCGTGTTTGAGGGAGAAAATTAATGACCAGGGATTTTGACTATCTGCTGTTCGACCTGGGCGGCGTGCTCATTGAGCTTGCGGGGGTGCCCAGAATACTGGAACTGATGGAATACAGGACGGATGAGGAAGGGCTCAATCAGAAATGGCTCTATTCCAAAACTATACGGGACTATGAGAGCGGAAGGATTTCGTCGAAGGAATTTGCGGAGGGAATGGTGGAGGAATTCGGCCTTGCGATAGATGCGGAAGGCTTTTTGAAGGAATACGAATATTTCCCCAAGGATTTTTACCCGGGCGCAAGGGAGCTCCTGACGGACCTTTCGAAGAAGTACAGGGTGGCCGTGCTCTCGAACACCAATGAGCTGCACTGGAACAGGTTCGGCAGGGAGGAATGCTTTGCAGGCTTCGCGGACCGGTGCTTTGTGTCCCATGTGACGGGCTTCATGAAGCCTGATGCGGAAGCCTTCCGGCATGTAATAGAGCAGCTGGGCTGCGAGCCCGGCAGGATACTGTTCTTTGACGACAATCTCCCGAATGTCCGGGCGGCAATAAGCGCAGGCATGCAGGCCGAGCATGTCCGGGGCTTTGAAGGCCTCAGGCTCAGGCTCGGCGAGCTTGGAATAATTTAGTCCGGCAGGAAGAATCACGCGGCGCTCCGGAGTGATATCCAGGTGGTAATGTACTCATAATTTGGCGGCAATTCGGACAGGGGCTGCTTCAGAATTTCCCATTTACCGTTAAGCCCCGCCTCCCTTGCGGTACTCTCAAAATGGAACATTGCTATACCTATATCGATTTTCTGTATGTCATAGGGATACGCACGGCTGTAAAACGGAGTATGGCAGATGTAAAAGTGAAAATTGCCGTTGTCCGAAAGGATTCGCCAGGGCTGCTTGTTTGATGCCGAAGGCGCAAGCCGCAGCATCTCCAGCGGAAGCGAATACCCTCCGGCTTCAGCCTGAGAGAGCGCGCTTTTAAAGCCGTCTTTGAAGAAAAGCTTATCCCACTCCATTCGCTTCCGTGCGGTTTTATCCGGCTTCAGCAAAAAATCAATAACGCTTCTGCTGCTTCCCGGCTCGCCTACGGGCGATATGATAGGGAGGTATTCTTCCTGACCTATATTGAGTGCTTTTGAGAAGCCGCCCTTATTGAATGTCCCGGCCAGCCAGCAGGTTCCGAGACCAAGGGAGGTAATATAAAGCACCATATCCTCAAGCACGTAGCCGAGCTCCTCCATTGCATGCTCCTTCCTCTCGACGGCTGCTGCGATGAAGGTTTCCGCGCCTGCAATCATCCCGTACGTCCCTAGCTTCAGCCCTGTACTTTCCTTAGCTTGTGCGATGTCCAGCAGCTCAAGCCTCGTCCGCACATTGAAAGGACCGTTCAACCCGCCTGCGTGGGCGATAATCCTTTCCCTGTTTTCTTTAGCTAAAGGCTTGCCGGAATACGTCCGGACGGAGATCCTTTTTCTTATTATGTTTTCAACAGAGTCGCCGTACTGAGGCTTTATTTCATTCATACAAACACCGCCTTCCAGTAATATTCTACTATTTGGACGGCTATTTTACAATTGAGATCTTTATATTGCCAGGCGTACGGCGAAAACTATATACTATGTATGAAAAGACCGGCGGGACGCCGTCCGACGATCCGGGAAGGTACATATGCTGTTAGGCCGTATTCATCGCAGGGCGTCGGTCATTATTCATAAATTCTTAAGAAATTCATCAGCCTGTATGTAAGTTTTTGCTGATATCATAAGCTGCAGGAGGTAAATTAAATGTACAACATTCTGGTTTGCGACGACGACAGGGATATCGTGAACGCCCTGGAAATCTATCTCAGGCAGGAGGGCTACGGCGTGCTCAAGGCGCATGACGGCTATGAAACGCTCAGGCTTGCGGACTCGGAGGAAATCCATCTCATCATACTCGATATCATGATGCCGGGGATAGACGGGCTTATAACCACGGTCAGGCTCAGGGAAAGGCAAAACATACCCATAATACTCCTGTCGGCAAAGTCTGAAGATACGGACAAGATAGCGGGCCTGAATTTCGGGGCGGACGATTATGTCACTAAGCCCTTCAGCCCGCTCGAGCTGCTTGCCAGGGTGAAATCACAGCTCAGAAGGTACACAAGGCTCGGAAGCATGGAACAGAAAACGGGCATCCAGAAAACGGGCGGGCTGACGCTGGACGATGAACTGAAGGAGATAAGGGTCGATAGTGAGATCATAAGGCTCACTCCTATCGAATACCGTATCGTCAAGCTGCTTATGGACAATCTCGGCAAGGTCTTTTCCATAGAAGAAATATACGAAAGGGTCTGGAACGAGCCCTCCTTTTCGGTGGAAAATACGGTCGCGGTGCATGTGCGGCGGATACGCGAGAAGCTTGAAATCAATCCTAAGGAGCCAAAATATTTGAAGGTGGTGTGGGGAATTGGTTATAAAATCGAAAAATATCCTGTATTCTAAATTAATTAAGGCGGCGGCCGTGTTTCTGCTGTGGGTTTCCTTTGCAGGACTGTGCATTTCCGCGGCATATTTTATCGATTATCCGAGCGAATTCAATTCAAAGGATTACCGTACGACAAGCAGCTTTCTTGTTGAATTCAGAGAATATACAAGATATGCGGTAGATACTGCCGAAAGCTTGAAAAACGGGACAGGAGCGATTATCGGCAGCAGGGACGCGGAGAATGACCGGCAGGCTTTTTATGACAACCGGCTGACTGAGGTCAAGAACTTTGCGTATATAGCTATCGACAGGAGCACGGGCGCTTTTGTGACAAATATGGAGATAGGAACGGCAGGTGATGTGGAAGGAGGGATAAAAACGCTTCGGAAGCAGCCCTTTAACATCGTTATTTCCGGTAACAGTACGGAACTTTCATATCTCTCGGGATTGCAGTATCTCAATGATTTTGAAGCAGGCTTCACGGATACGTCCATACAATTTTATGCCGCGGCGATGGAGCCCTTTAAGAAAGGCGATGCGTTTTACGAATCTTTGATTACATACACAAACCTTCGGGGACGCATGCCTACTTTCATTGCGGTATTGTCGCTTTCGCTGCTGGTTGGCCTTTCATGCTTCATATACCTTATTATAGTTGCCGGGAGGAGGGAGAGGAACGGGAAAATCAGGCTCTGGTTCGTAGATAGCATCTATACGGATATACAGACGGCGCTTGTATTTTTTGCGGCTTATGTTTCCTTATATGTCGGCGTAAGCCTGGGCAATCCGCCGGATTTTTACATGAGGGTGCTGTACTATTTCATAATTCTTTCCGTTGATATGTTTATAGGCCTGACTTACATCCTAAGCATAACCAGGCATATCAAAAACAGGTCCGTTTTGAGGCACACCCTGGTATATTCCGGCAGTATGGCTTTGATGAACTTTGTAAGAAAGTGCGTCAATGCAAAAACCTTTAAAATCTCGATGATACTGCTCCTGTTTGCCTACGGCTTCATAAACAGTATTCTTTTCGCTATACTCGTGGGACGCAGCAGATCTGTGGCATTTTTTATCTTTGCGATATGGGCGGCTTTTAATCTTGCCGCGGTCTATGCCCTGCTAAGGTCGCTTGTATCGCTTTCGGACATAATGAAATGGGTGCAGGGAATATCTACGGGCAACCATACGGATTCACCTGATATAAAACGCCTTTCACCCGTTTTTTCCGGCTTCGCCGGGGATATACTGAACCTCCAGTCGGGGCTCAGAAATGCAGTCTCGGAAGCGGTAAAGGGCGAGAGGCTGAAGACAGAGCTGATAACCAACGTGTCCCATGATTTGAAGACGCCCCTGACCTCTATAATAAGCTATGTCGACCTATTGAAAAAAGAGGAGACGGAAAATGAAAACATCCGGCAGTACACAGCGATACTGGAGGAGAAGTCGAGCCGGCTGAAGCAGCTCATAGACGACCTGCTGGAAGCGTCCAAAGCAGCCAGCGGGAATCTGGCGGTCAGCTACGAGAGCATCGACCTCTATTCGCTCATACTCCAGGCAACGGCAGAATTCAGTGAAAAAGCGGCAGCCGCGGGACTGGAGCTGCGGATCAGGACGCTCGAAAGTCCGCTGCATATCATCGCCGACGGAAAGCTGATGTGGCGCATCATGGAGAACCTTCTGTCGAATGTATTAAAGTATTCAATGAAGGACTCCAGGGTCTATATTGAGGTCGAAAGCTCGGGACAATACGGCACGGTTACAATAAAAAACATATCGGGCCAGCCGCTGGATATACCGGCGGACCAGCTGACGGAGCGCTTTGTCAGGGGAGACCGGTCGCGTTCGGAGGAAGGGTCCGGGCTGGGGCTGGCTATAGCAAAGGGCCTTGCGGAGCTCCAGGGCGGAAGGCTGGACATAGTCATCGACGGAGACCTTTTCAAAGCATGCGTCTCCGTACCGCTTGAAAATCATATATAATCGGACAAAAGCATAAAGGAATTGACCTCCGTAATGCCGAATAATACTAACGGCTTATGGAGGTTTTTTATGCGCAGACCGAGTTCAGGACCCGTCATAGACAATATAATCCGCTCAGGACGCAAATCCGTCGCGCTTGTTGTAACAGCCGAAGGGAAGCTGATTGTCAGAGCGCCCTACCGGACTTCCCTCAGTTATATAGAAGATCTGGTAAGAAGAAAGCAGCGTTGGATTAACGAAAAACAGGAAGCTGCAAGGCATAGAAATGAAGAGCACAAGGAAAAGTCCGCGGCTACGGGAGAGGCATTCCTTTATCTGGGCGAGCCATACGTCATCGAGCTCAGGCCGGGCAGGACGTCCGTCGAGGCGCGGCAGGGAAGGCTGCTGCTTCAGGTGAATGACGCCGCAGACGCCGGGCTTGTGCTTGAAGCCTGGTACAGGAAGCAGGCGGGCCGGGTGCTGGCTGACAGGGTATCGCATTACTCCGCTATGACCGGCCTCTGGCCGAAATCAATTGGCGTAACCGGGGCGAGAAGGCGATGGGGCTCCTGCGGGCCGAAAAACACCCTCAATTTCGCATGGAGGCTTGTCATGGCCCCTCTTGAAGTCATCGATTATGTGGTGGTGCATGAGCTCGCGCATATCGAGGTCAAAAACCATTCCTCCGCCTTCTGGGCAAAGGTGGCTTCCATACTGCCCGAATATAAAAAATACAGGGCCTGGCTTGTGAAAAACCAGAAATTGATGGAATTATTTTAATAAAAATAGTAGAATCAGTATTAATACCAATGCAAGGAGGTAAAGCAAAATGCAATATATGGATTATGGAAGGACCGGACTCAGGGTGTCCAGATTCGGACTGGGCTGCATGAGATATCCGTCGGATAAAGCCGAGAGCATCAAAATGGTCAGGTATGCCCTGGACAACGGGGTGAACTACCTTGATACGGCATATGTGTACGGAGAGAGCGAGGTAGTGACCGGAAAGGCTCTGAAGGACGGCTACAGGCAGAAGGCAGTGCTGGCGACGAAATGTCCCGTGTGGATGGTCAATAAGCATTCCGATTACGAGCGGCTGCTTGACGAGCAGCTGAAGCGACTGGGGACGGATTATGTCGATGTTTACCTGCTTCACAGTCTGAATCACGGCAACTGGGAGAGCGTAAAAAGACATGACGGTCTTACTTTCATGGATAAAATGGTGAAGAAGGGAAAGATACGGCACACGGCGTTCTCCTTCCACGGCACGCTCTCTACGTACAAGGAGATTATCAATGCCTATGATTTCGAGATGGCGCAGATCCAGCTGAACATTCTGGACGAGTATCAGCAGGCGGGAATAGAGGGCATGGAAAAGGCGGCCGAAAAAGGAATGGCGGTCGTGGTCATGGAGCCTTTAAGGGGCGGATTCCTTGTGGATAAGGTGCCCGATGAAGTAAAACGGCTTGTGGACGGGTATCCGGAAAAGCGGCCGCTTATCGAGTGGTGCTTCAGATGGCTGTACGACAAGCCCGAGGTGACCGTCGTACTCAGCGGGACCGGTTCGGTCGCACAGCTGAAGCAGAATATGGAAATATTTGATAAAGCGGAATGCAATATCCTTTCTGACGCGGACATCCGGCTGATTTCCGATATAAAGGACGCGTTCGAAGGGAAGAGGAGCATAGGCTGCACTGCTTGCAGATATTGCATGCCCTGTCCGAACAATGTGGAAATACCCGAGATTTTCAGGCTCTATAACAGCGCAAGCCTTATGCATACGCACTGGGTGGACAGGGAGCTCTACAAGCAGAATTTCCTGCCTTCCGGAACAGGAGCGGACCGGTGCACCGAATGCGGGCTGTGCATGACTCACTGTCCGCAGGGGCTGAAAATTCCCGAAAGACTCAGGGAAGCCCACGCGGCGCTGATGAGATAGGAGCGAAAAGCTCTGAACGGCGATTTTCATGGATTTTTGTGCTTTTCGGCACAAGCGAAAGGAATGAATATTATTATGAGCGAGCCCTCTTCGGCGCTTAAAATCGGAAAGAGGACCTTTCTTACAGCTGTCGCAATCCTTGGAATCCTGATGCTGCTTGCCGGGATACTTACGCTGGTTGTTCCGGCGGGCAGCTACGAGCGGATAGCCGCCGACGGAAGGGAAATGATCGATCCCGATTCCTTTCATTACACGCCGGAGGCCGATTATCCGGCATGGCGCTGGCTTACGGCGCCGGTTGAAGTCCTTGCCGGACCCGACGGGCCGACGGTGCTGGTGATCATATTTTTTATACTGTCCATTGCCGCCGCTTTTTCGCTGCTTGAGAAAAGCGGCGTGCTGGCCGAGATGATATCAAGGATCGTAAAACGCTTTGAGAAGCAGAAATATCTGCTCCTTTCGGCGATCGTCCTGTTCTTTATGCTGCTGGGAGCGGTTTTGGGCACCTTTGAGGAAAACATAGCCCTGGTGCCGATAGTTATCGCGCTTGCCCATTTCCTCGGGTGGGATTCGCTGGTTGGGCTCGGCATGAGCATACTGGCGTCCTGCTTTGGTTTTGCGGCCGCCATTTCAAACCCCTTTTCAATTGCGATAACGCAAAAGCTCTCCGGCCTTCCGCTTTATTCGGGCTCGGGCTACAGGATCATCATTTTTATCTTCTTTTACCTGCTTGTGGATGTTTTCCTTGTACGCTATGCCCGTAAAATCGAAAGGAAGCCCGAATTATCGCTTGTTTATGCCGAGGACGCGCCTCTGCGCGCAAGATATTCATCAAAGGGAGCCTTTTCCGGCCTTGAAAACGGGGGCTTTGACGCCGGAAGCGCGAGGCTGGGCAGGGCGATGGCATGCTTCATTGTCTTTATGGGGCTGATATTCGCCGCAATCATAGCGGCCTCCATGGTGGAGGGCCTGTCCGACCTGGTCATGCCGGTAATCGGCGTGCTTTTCCTGGCAGGCGGAATAATTGCGTCCGGCATGGCCGGACTGAAGGCAAAAGCAGGCTGGAGCACGGTTTATAAGGGTATTTTGGGTATGGCTCCGGGAATCGTGCTGATACTTATGGCCATGAGCGTTAAATTCATAATAAGCATGGGCGGTATAATGGACACCATACTGCACGGCGCTGCGTATGCCATCTCGGGCATGTCGCCCTATGCGGCGGTTTTCATGATCTATGTGCTTGTCCTTGTGCTTGAGCTCTTTATTGGTTCTTCGTCGGCAAAGGCATTCCTTATAATGCCGATAGTGGCGCCTCTGGCCGATCTCATCGGAGTCACGCGCCAGTCGTCCGTCCTGGCCTTTTGCTTCGGCGACGGCTTTTCAAACGTCCTGTATCCCACAAACCCCGTATTGCTCATATGCCTGGGTCTCACCGTAGTCAGCTATCCCAGGTGGTTCAAATGGACTATAAAGCTCCAGCTTGCGGCGTTTGCCGCATCGTGTGTCTTCCTTGCGGCGGCGGTGGCGTTAAAGCTCGGGCCCTTTTAGAACAGGAGGCGGCGTATGTATATCTATATTATCCCCGCGCTCATTGCGGTATTGATTATAACGGTGCTTGTCAGGGCATATGCCTTCAAAAACGGTACAAACGCTGAAAATCCAGGTGAAATAGAGGTGGACGAGGCTGAGGCCGAAAGCGCGCAAAAGCTTTCGGAGGCAATCAGGCTGAAAACCGTTTCCCATATAGAAGCTTCCCTGACCGACTGGGATGAGTTCAGAGAATTTCACGCGCTGCTGGAAAGGCTGTTTCCCAATATACACGCTGCCTGTGAAAAGACGGTCATACAGGATTACAGCCTTGTTTTCCGCTGGAAAGGCGCAAATCCATCCATGAAGCCAGGCCTGATAACTGCCCATATGGACGTGGTGCCTGTTGAAAAGGGTACGGAGGCGGATTGGGAGCACCCTCCCTTCAGCGGCGATATTGCGGAAGGCTTCGTATGGGGCAGGGGGGCTCTGGATACGAAGATACACCTGATAGCTTCGCTCGAAGCCGCCGAGCAGCTGATAGGCGAGGGGTTTGTCCCGGACCGGGACATCTATTTCGCATTCGGTCATGACGAAGAGATCGGGGGCCAAAATGGAGCGCAGAATATAGCAAAGCATTTTAGAGAGATGGACATTGAATTCGAATACCTCCTGGATGAGGGAGGCTGCATAACTGAGGGCGTTGTCGGCGAGATTGCCAGGCCCCTTGCCATGATAGGCATAGGAGAAAAGGGCTTCAACAATATAAAGCTGACCTTTAAGGGCGAGGGAGGGCACTCCTCCATGCCGCCCCGGCATTCGGCGCTCGGACTTGCGGCTCTGGCGATAAGCCGTCTGGAGAAGCGCCAGTTCCGGCTCAGGCTGATCAAGCCCTTCAGGATGTTTTTAATGAAGACCGGGCCTGAGATGGGATTTGTCAACAGGCTCGTCCTTGCAAATCTATGGCTATTCGAGCCGCTGTTCCTGAAAGTTTTTTCAAAAAGCAGGAGCGGAAACGCCATGCTGAGAACTACAACGGCGGCAACGATGGCGGAGGGCAGCATCGCGCCAAACGTCCTGCCGCAGAAGGCCTCTGTGGTAGTCAATTTCAGGATTCTGCCGGGCGAAACAGTCGAAGACCTGCTTGAGCACATAAAGAAAGCGCTTGGGGATATAGAGGCGGAAATTGAGCCGCTGATCCTTGAAAATCCTTCCACCGTGTCCTCCTGTGATTCCGAGGCATATAAAAGCATAGCCGCAATCACGGGACAGCTCTGCGGGGATGCGATTGTAGTGCCGTACATTGTGCTCGCCGGTACGGACGCCAGGAAATACGAGTCCGTGTGCAGGAATATCTACAGGTTTACGCCATACAGGATAAACAGCCGCGACATGGACAGGATTCACAGCACAAATGAAAGGATATCGCTGAAGAACGTAAACATGTGCGTTGAATTTTTCCGCGCGTTTTTCAGCCGTCGGGATTCTGAGCGTGTTTCTTCCTGAACTCAAAGGGAGTGACGCCCGTAAGCCTTTTAAACGCCAGGCTGAAATGATTCTGGTAGTTGTAGCCGACGGCGTGCGCTATTTCATTCAATCGCTTATTTGTATACATAAGCAGGTTTTTGCTGTGTTCAATGCGTATCTTATTGATGTTGTCCGATAAGGACAGCTTTGTCTCTTTTTTAATCAGACCGGAAAGGTATACGGGGGTAATCCTGGTGTGGTCAGCCAGGGCTTCCAGCGTGATATTTTCCGTATAATGCGCCTTTATATACTGCAAAGCCCGGTTCACATGCATGGAGAAGGTGTTGCACGCCAATACGGATACCGCGTGGGCATATGTCCGGGTGATTGTCATTGTATAAGCTACGATTTCATCCGATGTCTTAAGCGTTTCAATTTTTTCCAGGAAGCCGAATTGAAGATGCAGCATGAGCTCCAGCGGAGCTTTGGCCTGGATGGCGTAAATGCAGGAAAGCGAGCACAATATGATGCAGTTGTTTTTGAGCGAGTTGAAAATATCCCTTGAGGTCTTTGTGGTCCAGAGAATATCGGCGGATTTATTCAGAAACTCGGCAAGCTCGGCGGTCCTGCCGAGTTTTATTTTTTCCTTCAGCTCTATGATGAACTGATATAAATTTCGATAGCCTTCGCTTTTTTCGGTGTCATGGACGCCTGAGCCGGCCAGCCTTTCGAATACCGCGCCGGCGTCCTCCTTTATGCGGCCGTGGGTGACGGCCTGCCGTGCGGCCCAGCTTTCTGCGTCGGAGGTGCACAGGGCAAGCAGCAGCCTTCCCGAGTGCTCAACCTGTCCGGCGGAGGCCAGCGGCAAAGCCTTCAATATCGCCCTCAATTCCGGTTTTTTATGGAGCGGCATTTTATTGCATGCCATGAGCTCCTCGATTCTTTTTTCGTCGGGAGAGTATATCAGGATGGGCCCTGCGATTACCGCTCCTTTTAAAATCCTGTCTTCAAACATTAAAACAATGTTGTATATGAAATAATTGCGCGTGTGGAAGATATGATAGGCGGCTTCTGCCGGGTCCGGCCGGGAAGCCTCGGAAATCTCTATAAA
>JAEZJL010000462.1 GCA_023415815.1 Bacillota bacterium
CAATAATACCGATCAATGCCAGCAATAAAGGCAGCACGACCGCAAAAATAAGGGTCAGCTCCTTATCCTTCGACAAAGCCATGATGATCCCTCCGATGCACATTATCGGCGCATAGATAAGAAAGCGCATCATCATGACCAGCACGGTCTGGATTTGTGTGATATCGTTGGTCGTTCTCGTGATCAGTGAAGCCGTGCCGATCCTGTCAAACTCGTGGAGCGAATAGCTTTCCACCCGTGTAAAGACACTGTCGCGAAGCTCTTTGCCGAAGCCTACGGCAGCCCGGGCGGATAAAAAGCTTCCCAGAATGGAGCAGGTGGAGCTGGCCAATGCTACTAAAAGCATATATGCGCCGTATCTCCAGATATAGCTGTTATCTCCCTTCAGCATGCCGTTGTTGACGACGTCCGACATCAGAGTCGGCAGGTACAGCTCCGCCATAGCCTGGCAGAACATGAATATCAAAACGAATATAACCAACCATATAAATGGTTTCATAAACCTGAATAGCTTGATCATATAACTCCATCCCCGGTTGCATTGAATGCGAAAAGGTCTGCACAATCTCTTTTTACGCGGTCAATTCCGTTAATCAGGCGCTTAAGAGCTTCCTTAACGCCCCGAAGCGCTTTGCGATTTATTCGGTTTCCTCCGGAATTCCCTTATCCGGAGTGATAATGTCCATGCTTTGATTTTTTCATTTCCGGAGGGCTTTGTTCCCGCCCGGCGGGTTATGCGTGTGCGGGCTATCTAATCCGCCTGTACCGGCATATTGTCGAACAGATTGTTTACGTTTGTCACCGCAACCCTTTGCCCGGCCTCGACCCCTTTCAGCACCTGAATTTCCTTATCGTTTTTCAAGCCGGTAAGCACCGTCTGCTTTACAGCGATGCTGTCCTTTATGATATAAACATAGCTTTGCCCGTTGTTCTGCACCACCGAGGCCAAAGGGACAATGACGCTGTCCTGGCCGGATATATTCAGGGAAGCATGGGCGGAAAGGCCCGGCTTGACGTCCCCGGAATTCGGGATGCTGATTTCGATAGGGAAGTACTCGCCCGTGCTTACGGCCATCGGGCCGATGCTTCCGATTTTGCCCGTATATACCTTGTCGGGGTAGATGTCCACCGTAACATTGATCTGTTCGCCTGCCTGAATAAGCGGGACAATTTCCTGTGAAACGGTCCCCCTGAGCTTGAGGGTGGCGATGTCCGCAAGGGTCAGCAGAGTGGCGCCGGATGACGCAATCTCTCCCGGATTGATGTTGCGGTTGATAACGATGCCGTTGATCGGGCTGGTAATAACCGCGTTTTCCATTTGCACCTTGATGTTGTCGATATTGGACTGGGCCACCTTGACGGAAGCCTCGGCCTGTTGTACTGCGGAGCCTCGGGAGATTTCATACTGCTTTTTCTTAAGGTCGAGATTGCTGGAGGCGTCGTCAAGCTGACTTTGCGTTCCCGCCGAGGACGTGAACAGCTCCTTCACGCGGTCGTATGCCCTTTGAGCCGCATCCAGGCTTATCTTATCCAGGTCCGCTTTGTCCCGGACCGCCTGAAGGGCGGCCTGCGCTGACTGCAGGGAAGCCTCCGCCTGCCTGAGCTGCGCATCCAGCATTTTAGTTTCAAGGGTGATCAGGGTATCCCCGGATTTTACTTCGGCGCCGGTGTCGGCATTAAGGCCGGTTACCTGGCCGGATAATTTGCTGACCACGTTGACTGTCTGTGCGGATATCAATATACCTGCAACGTTTAAGGTGGTATCGAGCTTATGGCTTTCGGCGGCCGCGGTTTTCACCGCGATCGCTCCGGAGCTTGCGGCGGCCGGGCTGGAACAGCCGGACGATACGAGCAGGAGCAGTGCCGGGATCAAAATGACCGATATGACGCCTGAATTTTTACGCATAATCTATACCTCATCCATTATTTGATATGAATTTTCACACTTGCGTTCATCCCGGGTAAAAACCTCAGGTTCTCTTCGTTGACAATGTTGATTTTGACCGGAATCAGCTGGGTGACCTTAGAGTAGGTGCCGCTGGTATTTAACGAGGGAAAAATCGAGAACACCGATTCGGTGGCCTGACCTACGTTCTCCACGTACCCGGTGAAATGCCTGTCGGGATATGCGTCGACACGAATATCGACCTTTTGGCCGGGGACGATTTTGAAAATACTGGTCTCCTCGATATTTGCCTTTATATAGATATTGGCGGTGTCGGCAATTGTGGCGACGCTTGTTCCGGGCGCGATAACCTCTCCCTGGACGACCTCCGACGAAATCACCTTTCCGTTGATCGGCGATTTGATGTCCGCTTTGGCTGCGAGCGAGTCCGCCGTAGTGTTCAGGGCCTGGGAATTGATAGCGCTGCTGGTGACGAAGGAGCTGATGTCCTGGTGCCCGAGGATTTGCCCCACCTTTACGTCGTCCCCGACCTTAACGTTCCAGCTTAAGACCTTTCCCGTCACCTCCGGCGTTATGGTGACCATATCGGCGGATACGGAGGCATTCTCGGTCGAGAAGAAGTGGCTGTCCTGATAAAGATAATAATACAGGCCGCAGCCACCGCCGGCCAGAATCAAAATAACGAGCAGTATGGCAATGATTTTAAATTTTTTCATTTTTTCGACCACCTTTACGATTGTTTACTCCCGCCGGAATGGACGGGAACCTGCACAGCGTGTAACTCTAATGCGGAACCGGAGATTTTTCTTTAAAAGCTCCGCCCTCGCCGTTATCCGGATATCCGGCCTACCTGGCTTTTCTTCCCTACGGCCTCTTTTCGCAGTCCTGCCCATGCTGCATATAGCCGATCAGAGACCTGAAAACATCCATCATATGCCTGAATTCATCTTCCGGTATATCTTTAAAAATTTCTTCCAGCCTGACGTCGTATTTCGCTTTGATCCTTTCCATCAATTCCTGCAGCTCCGGCGTCCCTTTGATGAGAACGCTGCGCCGGTCGGAGGGATCATAAATCCGCTTCACCAGGCTTTTCGACTCCAGGCGGTCCACAATCCCGGTAAAGGTGCTGGGAGGTATGCCGGCGTCTTTTGCGACGTCCGTCGTCCGACAGGCGCCCTTCTTGTAAACCTTCCACAGAATGATCATTTCCAGCCATTTCACGCCCTCCTCCCTTATGCCGGGAAGAATCGCGCGCATCACCTGTGAATTGATACGGCCGAGCAGCTCTACAAACTCAAACATATTTCACCTGCATTAAACTATACTATTTACCTCGTATCCGAAATATTCATATGCGGATATTTCGGATGCGAATTAAATCTAATTATAAATCTGGATACAATTTCATGTCAATAGAGCGCCTGGAAAATTTGATGTGCCCGTATGGGATTGCCGTTGGCTTCCGGTATATTGAAAAGCGTTTTTTGAAAAATGTATGCACAATGAACAGAAGTCCGGCGCTACGGCCCGTCCCGCAGCCCGGGCGCATTGCTGTCTGCTTTTCCGGTTCTTCGATAGTCTCCGGGGGTCCTTCCGGTGACCTTTTTAAAGACCTCGTAAAAAAATTTCAAATCGTTGAAGCCTGCCTGCATGGCGACGTCGGTCACCTTCAGGCCCGTGGTTTCCAGAAGGCGGCAGGCCTGGCCCACCCTCAGAAGCTGTATATAATCGCTTACATTGGTCCCTGTCACCTTCTTGAAAAGCCTGCTGAAATAGTTCTTGCTTAAAAAGGACTGCATCGCAAGGTCCGAGAGGCTGATGTCGGAATTATAGTGCGATTTCATATACTCTATGGCTTTGCTGACGAGCTCCTGGTTTTCCGGCAGCGGCTCCATGCCGCCGTCCTCCTTCATGTATCTGAATATTTTAATAATGAGCTCTATCAGATACGCCCTTATAATATCGCCGTAGCCTGTTTTCATCTGCCTGTACTCGGCGTACATTTTTTCAAACAGCTCCCCCGTATCGCGGAATGCGGCGCCGCTCAGCTTCAAATCGGGCTTGGGGGTATAATCATCCGGAAAGAGTGACTTGAACAGGAAGGAGGAAGCCACATCCTCAAAGTGGTTTCTGCTGAAAAGCGACAGGTCTAGGAACTGGGGCATGAATACGCAGTTGTATACGACCGGCGGACGGCTGCCTCCATCCTTCGGGAAAAAGCCGTGCGGGACATCCGAGTTGATGACGAAGAGGTCGCCTTTAACCGTCTCATACTTCCTGCCGGCGACGATGTGCACGCCGCTTCCGGAAAGGACACAGGCAATTTCTATGAAATCGTGGACATGCATGACGCTGCAGTATTCCTCCAGCTCGTCCGAGCGGTTGATATACACCAGTTCGTCTTTTCTGAACAATGTATTTCCTTTTAATACAGGGTAATTCTCCATAGCTTGACCTCATTTGCCTCAACAACGGTTATGACTGTGCAATATACCCTAATAAGAGGATAACATATCCCAATGAATTATTGTAGCCATACGAATAGAATGAAAAGTATATCCAATGATTTATATATAGTGCATAAAAGATATTGGACTATAAGTTTTTGTACTTATATGGCGCAGCTGATTGGACCTGAAGAAATAAGGGATGTTTCGGAAGGAGAAGGAGGAAGTTGTATGATGCATGACCGGACGGCTTCGGAAGCCGGGGTGAATGAGGGCTATGCCTATGCGAAAAAGGCATATGCTGCCTTCGGCGTAGATACGGACGCGGTGCTGGAACGGATGAAGGATATGCGCGTCTCGCTGCACTGCTGGCAGGGAGATGACGTAAACGGATTTGAAACCGTTGCTGGGGGGACTGGCGGCGGTATCCTGAGCACCGGGAGTTATCCGGGCAGGGCAAGGGATGCCGGGGAGCTGAGGGCCGATTATGAAAAGGCCCTGAGCCTTATACCCGGCAGGCACCGCATCAACCTGCATGCCATTTATGCGGAAACCGGCGGGGAAAAGGTTGAAAGGGACCGGATCGGGACGGAACACTTCGGGAATTGGATAGAATGGGCCAAAGGGCTTGGCCTGGGCATAGATTTCAACCCCACCTGCTTCAGCCATCCGATGGCGGCTTCCGGATTCACCCTTGGCAGCAAGGACGAGGGCATAAGGGAATTCTGGGTACGCCACGCAATGGCGTGCCGGAGGATTGCCGCCGATATCGGAAGGGAATTGGGCACTCCCTGTGTGATGAACATCTGGGTACCGGACGGTATGAAGGACATCCCTGCGGACCGCCTCGGGTACCGCCGGCAGCTGAAAAAATCCCTTGACGAGATCCTTTCGGTCAAGTATGACCGGAAATACCTGATCGACGCGCTGGAAAGCAAGCTGTTCGGTATAGGGGTTGAGTCCTACACGGCGGGCTCGCACGAGTTTGTCATGGGCTATGCTCTGAAAAATAATATCACGATCTGCTACGACACAGGTCATTTCCATCTCACGGAGAGCGTGGCAGATAAGATATCGGCGACGCTGCTCTATGCCGACGACCTCCTGCTGCACGTAAGCAGGCCCGTACGCTGGGACAGCGACCATGTGGTCATATTGAACGACGAGCTGCTGGATGTCGCCAGGGAAGTAAAAAGATGCGACGCCTTCGACAGGGTTCACTATGCGCTGGACTTCTTCGACGGCAGCATCAACCGGATAACCGCCTGGGTGACCGGCACGAGGGCGGCTCTCAAATCCATGCTGGCGGCGCTTCTGGAGCCCACGGCCCTGCTTGCCGAGGAAGAGAGGAACGGGAACTACGGGAACCGGCTGGCATTGATGGAGGAATTCAAGACGCTTCCACTTGGAGCGGTCTGGGACAGGTTCTGCCTGGACAGGGGGGTTCCTGTGGGAGCGGCCTGGCTTCAGGATGTGAAGGAATATGAAGAAAGAGTGCTTCTGAGAAGATAGATGGAATGCAAAAAAGAATTAATATGTAAGTTTTTTGCATTTATATTACTTTGCTCAGCCTGTTGCACAAATTCAAATCCATCCGTGTAAAAATTATTTGTGCGGCTTATATCAATGATTCGATTTTGGACAGGGGAATTCAAAACATGTATAACGAAGCTCTAAAAGAATTGGAATACATCTCGAAGGCCGTGGGGATACCGGTGGCTTATACCCAGGGCGGCGGTGGGAATACCTCCGTAAAGCTTGACGGCGGGCTGATGGCGGTGAAGGCATCCGGCTTCAAATTGAAGCAGGTCACACCCCGGGAGGGCTATGTTGTCGTGAATTATAAAAATATCAGGGACTTCTATGAAAATGCGGATGAGGGGAAGGAACTGGATCACGAAAAGGAAAGCGCCGAAGTCGTAAGAGGCAGCGTGGTCGGCATGGAGGGGCTTCCGGTGCTGAGGCCCTCCGTTGAAGCGGGCTTTCATTCCATTCTCGGCAGGTATGTCATACATACGCACTCCGTCTATGCGAATATACTTTGCTGCTCAAAAGAGGGCCGGAAAACGGTTGAAGAGGTATTTAAGGATAAAAAGTACGCCGTTGCCTGGATTCCCTACGTAAACCCCGGCTTTTGCCTGACGATGGGAATCAATGCCGCTGTCAAAGCCTCCCTGGCCGCCTGCGGTAAATCCCCCCGGGTTTTCTTCATGGAAAACCACGGCTTGATCGTCACAGATGACGATGCAAAACGGTGTGTCGCCCTTCACGAGGAAGTCAACGAGCGCATACGCGGATACCTGGGCATCAGGGATGCCTTTCCGGCGGTGGATATCCTCAAAGCGGACGAAGATGTATACATCGGCAGGACTGAATTTATCGAGGATTTTTTAAGGGGAAACAAAATCACGCCCGGCTATTTTGATGAAATTGCCCTATATCCCGACCAGCTCGTATATCTCAACGGGAGCATTATGGATAAAAAGCTGGATATTTGCACGGATACCGGCGGGATCGTCTATAAAGCAAGCCTTTCGGAAGCGCAGACGATGGAAGAGACGCTGCTGGCTTATCTTTATGTAATCAACGGGATAAGGAGCTGCGGCCTGACTGTAAAACCCATGACGGAAAAGGATAAAGCTTTTATCGGCGGCTGGGAAAGCGAGGCTTACAGAAAGAGCCTTGCGAAAGCATAAGTGTGGTAAAAAGGTTGGGTAAGGAGTAAATGTATTTTTTGCAACAGAACAATAAGGTGATACAAGTGATAAAACTTATGCCCTCAAATCTTTTTTCGTTATATATAGGAGGAGATGTTTATGGAAGCAAGCAATAAGCTCGCCTGGACCTGGGAGGTCAAAAAGGAATACCTGGAGGAATATGTACGGATGCACCTCGAACCATGGCCGGAAATACTGGAAGAGCACAGCAGGGCGGGGATAAGGAATTATTCCATTTTTCAGAACGGCGCCCGATTCTTTTACTGCTTCGAGTGCGACGACACCGAAGCGGCGTTTACGTACATTGCCGGAAGCGAGGCGTGCAGGCGCTGGAATGCGATCACCTCAAAAATGGTCGCCGGCTCTTTTGATTTTAACGAAGAGCAGCCCATAAACCCCCTTCGGGAGGTGTTTTACCTGAGGTAGGGCGCTTCCTTCCAAATGGAACTTCTTTCAGAGCAGGCCGTCTATATAAAAGCGTATGGAAGGAGGCGGCACAAATGAAGAGCAGGATCTGGAAGGTTGTTCTGGTTGTATTTATCGTCTTTGCGACGGTGTTCAGTTTTTTTTATATCAATTATATCATGGTAAAAGTCAACGGACAGAATGCCGCGGCATTTGAAAAAGAGCTCATGCCCGCCATAAAAGCGGGAGCCGAAATAGACCTGAGCGACGTCACGCCGTTCCGGTGGGAAAAGCTTTATTATTTCCAGGCCTACACGCCGCCCGCGGAAATGTATAAGGCGACGGGCACGAAATGGACGAATAACAGCAGCTTTATCGGATATTTGTTTTTTAACGATTTTGAGAAGGAGCTTGTCGACGACGTATTCTATGCGCTTGTATTCATGGATGAGGGCAGGGTCGTATGCCACTATACCGGTATGGTGGACAAGTTTGGTTTTGACATTGCGCCGCAGAAAATGATAAAAGTGGATGAGGCAAAATTCAAAGTGGGGTATAAGGATGGGGATACCGACAAAAAGTATCCGGTACTAAAGATAACAAGAACTGAATCATAAATACAAAAGGCTCTCTTCTAAAAAGCGTTCGATGCCCATACCGGTACTTTCCCGGAATTCTCTGTCCAGGGTGCAGACGGAGCAAATGGCGCCTGTGCCGGGGAACGACTGGTAAAAGGAATAAATTCCGGGCTCGCAGCCCACGGCGACCTTGATACCGTGCCCCTCGAGCCTCATCGTAAAGGAATCCAGAGGGATGCCGAGGCCTTTTCCCTCCGCTTTGATATAGCTCTCTTTCAGCGTCCACAGCATATAAAAATACTTGAGCTTCATTTCGTCCGGCTGCGCCAGCAATGAAGCATGTTCATCCTTTGAGAAAAATCTCTCGGCGATTTTAAAGTCAATCGGCTGGATGAGCTCGACGTCGATTCCGACAGGATGGTCGTCCACCGCGCAGGCCACCCAGCTTCCGGAATGCGATATGTTGAAATGGATACCTGCAGGCTCGAGCAGCAGGGGCTTGCCGTATTCGTTGGCGCCGAAGGCCAGCGCTCCGTTTTTGACGCCCAGCCTTTTGCATATCGCATACCTTGCCAGGACATCACCGAGAAGAGAGCGCTGTGCGTCCTCCGGCCTGTGAAACCGGCCTACGCGGTCCCTTTTGCTTTCGGAGACATAACCCAGCAGTCTTTCAAAGACATGTTTTTCCAGGGATTTATCCATTTCTAAAATATACGCTTCAAGCATCTTCGCCATCCTGCCGTATTTATTCTGCCTCATATGCTTTTTCAACCTTTGCTTTTTCTTCCGACAGGCGGATTTCGTTCATTCCATCGAAAAAAATTGCTCGGTATGATTCATTATATACGAAAAATTATCTGCGGTATTGCCTTTTAAGAAAAAAATTGCATGCGCTATAAGCCGCACATTCCATATAGATTCTAGGATAATAGACATAAAGCTACATAAAATAAATATTGCAATTTCAGTTTATAAGGAGGTGCTCTATGCGCGAAGGTATGATTCCCATTATGCTCGGCACGGCGGTGACTGCGACGGGAGCGGTTATGAGAAAAGTGGATATGAAGAGGAACGGCATGAGCAAGCATGACGCGACGGTGGCTCTCGGAGCTGGCATCGTCGGTTTGGGCCTGGCGCACATACTGCTGGGCGCCATTGATCTTGCGGGAGACAGAGAATAGGAATTTGAAGGCAAAAGCACACATGCACTACCGGCAAAGCCCCTAAAAGCGGGCTTTGTCTCTTGAAGGCAGGATTTTGCGCATACCGTCTGCGGCAGGGCAAAAATATACCGGGGGTCTACTGTACGAAGGACAATAATACCGGTATAATTTGATTAAACCGACAGGGAGGGAATGCCATGCTTTATGAACTGAGAATTTATCATATTCACACCGGCAGGATGGATGCCATACATAAGAGATTTTCCGCCCATACGCTGGGGCTTTTCAGCAAGCACGGGATCAGGACCGTCGATTTCTGGGAGGACGCCGACGGAGGCAATAAAATCTATTATATCCTCGAATATAAGGACAGGGCTTCGCGGGACGCCGACTTCAGCGCTTTTATGAACGACCCGGAGTGGCTTGAGGTTAAAAGGCTGTCGGAAGCAGACGGGCCTATTGTCGAGAGGATCGAAAGCTTCTTCATGAACCGCGTCCCGTATTCGCCCTCGAACGGGTGAAGGCTTTGGGACAAACCGTGACTTCAATACAGGAGGGCTGGCGCTAACCATGGAATACGCTGTTAAAACGTCGAGAGCCGACGAAATGATCGATATAACGGGCCTCGTCAGGCAGGAGGCCCAAAAAAGCGGGGTAATGGACGGCCTTGCGGTCGTATTCGTCCCCCACACGACGGCGGGCGTTACAATCAATGAAAATGCCGACCCCGATGTTGTTTACGACATGCTGTCGGTGCTCCGGCAGGTTTCGCCGGAGAACGGCAGGTACAGGCACGCGGAAGGCAATTCACATGCGCATGTCAAGGCCTCCATGATGGGCTCGTCGTGCACGGTGATCATCGAAAACGGGGAGCTGAAGCTCGGTACCTGGCAGGGCGTTTATTTCTGCGAATTCGACGGCCCGAGGTCAAGAAAGGTCTATATAAAAATAATGTCCGCAGCTTGAAACCCTGCTCGCTGCATTGCCCAAACAGCCGGTCCGGCAAGCCTTCCAGGCCTTGCCGCCGGCTTTTTGCATTTCTTCGGGCCCGTCCGGGCCTGCAAAAGCCCCCCGGAATGTTCACAAAAAACCTAATCTTTTCTAAACAATTTTGTATACTACTTGCCTGACGTATTCCCTATAATTGAAATGTGGAATTTTCTCGCGAGGAATATCCGAAGCATTCGACGTATTAAAGGATTCCGGCATGCAAACCTTAGAAAATGAAAGCGAGGGATTTTAATGAAAAGCAGCAAACGCTTGATCCTGATTCTGGCACTGGTGATACTGACCTTTTCGGCAGCCGGCTGCGGCAGCTCCGATAACGGCTCGGGCGCGCCCGCGTCCGGTTCCGCCGCTTCATCCGGCTCCGCCGTGGAGAAGGATGCCCCGAAGGAAACCATAGAGTTTGAAATCCTGCATTACATGCCCGAGGAAGGCCGCCGTGACGCCGTCGTCGCCTGGTGCGATTCGGTGAAGAAGCAGTATGAGGAGAAGACGGGCAACACGGTCAACTTTGAGACGAACAGCCTTACCTCGGCCCAGTACGTCACGACCCTTAAAACAAGGATTTCGGCGGGCGATCCCCCGCATATATTCTGGGGACGCACGAATCAATATCCGGAGCTGATCGAGGCAGGGCATATTATGGACCTGTCGGGCTGGGATTTTGTGAAAAAGCTGGACGAATCCAATATAAAGGCGGCCTCCCTTAACAGCAAGGTATATACGATACCCTTTGACAAGCTGATGGCCTGCGTTTTCTACAACAAGGACATCTTTGCCGAGAATAACCTGCAGCCGCCCACGACCCAGAAGGAATTCCTGGATATCATCAAATACTTCACCGATAAGGGCCAGTATCCGTTTGTAAGGGGCTACAACACGATTTTTGCGCGCGCGGCAGAGCTGAATACCAGGACGCGCCCCATGTTCTGCCAGCAGGACCCTTCGTTCTTCCCCGAGGTTCAGGAAGGCAAGAGAGTTCCGAGCAGCAGCCCGATCTGGACGAACGCCTGGTACAGCTGGGGCGAGGTTCTCAGCTTCCCGAGAGAGGACGACATGGGCAAGGACGAGGCTAAGCAGAACCAGCTTTTCGCCAGCGGCCAGTATCCCATGATGGTGGACGGCACCTGGGTCATACCCGAGCTTCGCAAATACAATCCCGACCTCAATATCGGCCTGTTCCCCATGCCCTGTACGGACGACCCCAAGGACTCCCAGATATATGAATCCAACGACGGCCAGTTTATGGTATCCGCAACCCTTGCCGGGACAAGCAGGGAGGAAATCGCTAAAATGTACGCGGACTATATGACCTCCGACGAGGGCATTTCGCAGTGGCTGTCCATCGCGAAAACGCCTCCGGCGCTGAAGGCGAATACGAGCGGTTCGCTTGATCCCCTGTTTGCCGACATCGACGCCCTGAGGGCGGAGGGAAAGGTCGTCAACATAAACGACCTCAAGCAGTTCACGGGTGAAATGAGGACCAGGTACGACGAGCTCATCGGTGAATTCGCGGCAATGAAGGACCACAGCAAGGAGGCAATCGCGGCGTTTATCAAGAAGATCGACGACGATTTCCTGAAGCTGGCGACCAAAAGCTGATATTATTCGCCGGTAAAATGCGGGAGGGAACGCTGTTCCCTCCCGTAACATTCTAAAAAAGAATCTTTGAAGCGTGGTGGTCAATATGGGCGGTATTACATACAAGACACAGAGAAGGATAACGAATTTTATTTTTCTGGTCCCGGCTTCGGCTTTGTTTTTAATGTGGGTGATCATCCCTTTTGTCCAGGGGATTCCGATTTCGTTTACGAGCTGGGACGGCTTGAGCAAGACCCGGGAATTCACCGGGATGGAAAATTACGCCAAGATGCTTACCCAGGGCGATTTCTGGCTCCCCCTGAAGAATACCGTGTTCTATACGGTGCTGGCCACCGCCGGGGCGAACGTCCTCGGCCTGCTGCTCGCGATGGGCATTTTGAGGAGCACGCGGCTCAATAACGCGCTGCGCACGGTCTTTTTCATGCCCCATGTCCTGAGCGTCGTCCTTTGCGCTTACATCTGGAAGTACATGTACAGCGACATCATTTACAGGTACCTTGCCATAAACAGCCCTCTGGGCAGCCCCGAATACGCCGTGATCGCCCTGGCGCTGATAGCCATATGGCGCGATGCCGGATACGGCATGATCATCTATATCGCAGGGCTGAAAATGGTGCCGGAGGATTATTATGAGGCCGCCAGGGTAGAGGGGGCCGGCGCGCTGTCCAGGTTCTTCAAAATCACCCTACCCCTTATCGTGCCCTCCATAACAGCCAACGTCATTCTCATGCTGTCCTGGGGTCTCAAGCAGTTCGACCTTGTGATGGCGGGCACCGGCGGAGGCCCGGGCAAGGCCACGGAGACCCTTGCCATATTCATCTACAGGAATATTTTCGAGTATTACGCGGTCGGATACGGCCAGGCGGCCTCCGTCCTGTTTACGATATTCGTAACGGTGATGAGCTCGTCCATTGCCTATGTGCTCAGAAAAAGGGAGGTGGAGTACTGATGGCTGAAAATATCAGATTAAAGCGCATCGTCCTGACCCTGGTGATGATCGCCATAGCCGTCCTGTTTCTGCTGCCGTTTTACATTTCGTTCGTGTATGCCTTCAAGAGCTCGCAGGAAATAACCTTTACCGGCCTGGCCTTCCCGAGGACGTTCCATTTTGAAAACTACACCATGGCGATCGAGCGTTCGAACTTCTGGCGGGCATTCATGAACACCGTCAAGGCGACCATACCGGGCATACTGCTGCTGCTCGTGGTCTGTCCCCCTGCGGCCTATGTGTTCGGAAGGAACAACAACAGGTTCTACAACGCCTTATACGTAGTTTTCATGGCCGCCCTGCTCATCCCGTTCCAGTCGATCATGCTCCCGATTTACATCAACCTGAAGGACTATCACCTGAACAACACCATTTCGGGCCTGACCCTGGTGCGCTCGGCCTTTAATGTCTCTTTCAACATACTGGTCATCACGGGCTTTGTCAAAAACGTCCCGAAGGAGATGGAGGAGGCGGCGTCCATCGACGGCTGCGGGCCGTTCAGGACCTTCTGGATCATTGTCTTTCCACTGCTCAGCCCGGTGATCGCCTCCATGCTCGTCATGAACGCGCTGAGCGCGTGGAACGATTTCACCCTCTCCTTCATCATATTGATGAAGAAGAATGTGGAAACCCTCCCCGTTATGCTGTTTAACTTCTTCGGGCAGTACAGCGTCGAGCTGAATTACGCATTTGCGGCAGCGTCCATATCCATGCTGCCGGTGCTCATCTTCTATCTGTTCATGCAGAAATACATCATCAGCGGTGTTACGGCAGGAGCTGTAAAGGGCTGAGAAACGCGATGATTGCCGGCTTTATCAAGGGGATGCCTCAATAAAGCCGGCAATCATTTTATGCTGTGGACAGATAAGAGCGGAGGATTAAAAGTCTCAGACCCCATTAAGCGGGATACGTACAAATACATCCGTGCCGACCCCCGCCTGCGATCGGATGGACACGCCGCAGTATTCCTGGCCGTAAAGAAGGCGGATGCGCTCCTGTACGCTGGATATGCCCACATGCGTGTGCTTTTCGGGTCCGGGGCCGCTTTGCGGCGCGCTCTCCAGTATATCCCGGCAGCGCGACGGCTCCATACCTATGCCGTTGTCGCTCACCTCAAGCACCAGCGCGCCCTCCTCGGCATAGCACGCTACCTTGATTTCGCCTTTTCCGGCTTTTTCCTCGATGCCGTGGACAATGGCGTTTTCCACAATCGGCTGCAAAATGAAGTTCGGCACCTTGCAGCTTGTGACGGAAGGCTCGATGTCGTAAATAAATTCGACGCTGTCGCTGTAAATGTACTGGTACAGGGAGGTGTATTTCCGGATATAGGAGATTTCCTCCTCCAGGCTGACGAATTTTGTTTTCCGGTTTATGCTCTCCCGAAGGAGGTCGCTGAGGGTGCAGACGAGATAGCAGATATCCTCCTGGTTGTTGATCTGGGCCAATCCGCTGATGGAATCGAGGATATTGTACATGAAGTGGGGATTCAGCTGGGCCTGGAGCGCGTTATACCGGAACTCCAGCATCTGGTACTCCGACTGCTTCTTCCGCTCACGTTCCACCGCGATCTCCTCCGTCAGGTCGATCACCCGCTCCCTCATAAAATCGAATCTCTCAGCCAGGAAGCCTACCTCATCGTGGTTCACCGGTACAATCCTGTGGCTGAGGTCGCCGGTGGAGATCCTGTCGATGTTTGAAAGGAGCAGGCCGATGTTTTGCGAGAAATTGCGCGAAATCATAAAAGCGATTGAAAAAGACAGGACCGTCAGAAAGATACACGTCAGGAAAATATAATACTTTATGATCCTCAAATCGCCGGTGATATCCTTAACAAGCATGGTATTCACGATTTTCCACCGGTGGTCCGGAGTGTCCAGCAGGATTGCGGCGTATTTGCTTCCCGAGGCTGTATATGTTGTAGTCCGGGGCTCGTAGGCGATTTCCGTACCCGCTGTGACGAGTACATGCTTCAACGTTTCCGTATCCGCATTTTCCGGATAGATGAGCGGCTGGTCGTCCTTGTTCAATATGAAAACGTCGCCGTAAAAGGCGGCCCTTTTATTAACTCCGGAATACAGGGAGGATAGATATTTACTGTCCACGCCGACAACGACAAAGCCCAGGTAGCGCGTCGTATCGGTGCTGAGAAGCGCTCTTTTCAGGTATACCGTCTCCCCGTCTCCGGGGGACCATAAGCAGGCGCCGCGCAGCGATTCCAAAAGAGCGGCTTCGCTTTTGATATCGGCCTCTGAAATATCGTTGATTTGAACGCCCTTTTTTGCAGCGGAAAAAACCTTGTCTCCAAAGCCGACCAATACGATGGACTTGAAATACGAGGTCGAATTGAGCATGACCGAAACGGCCGACTGTATGCGCTGAAGCTGCGAGTACTGCATTTCGGTCTCAGGCTTCAGGCTGTGGAGCTCGGTGACCAGATTAGAATTTTTATACTTGTCGAAAAGCGCCTCTTCGATGCTTTTTATTTTTGCCTCGAAATTGATGCTTATCTGGGAAAGCAGGGAATAGGAATAATCGGAGATTACCTGGGAATTCACCCGGTTGCTGATATAGTAGTTGATCACGCCGGTCATGAACACCGAAACGACAATGATGATGCCGTATGTCAGGAGTAGTTTGTTTCTTATCTTCTGGTTGAGGAACCATGTAAACAGTCTTTTCATGATCGATACTCCCGTTTGCGGATTTTTCATTCGGCTTTCTTATATTCCTTGGGAGATATGCTCTCATGCTTTTTAAAAACCTGGTAGAAATACGCGTAATCACTGTACCCGACCATCTGGGAAACCTCGTTGATCTTGAGGCGGGGGTCCTTCAGCAGCTTTTTTGCCTCCCCGAGGCGTATACCTGTCAGCAAGTCGATAAAGTTCTCGCCGGTCTCTTTTTTGATAAGCGCGCTCAGATACGAGGGATTTACCCAGAATTTTTTAGCGAGCGTATTCAGGGACAGGTCCGAACGGTAATTGCTTTTAATGAAATCAAGGACGCTTCTGATAAGGAGCGAGTGCTCCTTATTGGAGGCCCGGCCGCTTTCCGCAGGGACGGCGTCCGGCTCGCCGGCGGACTCGCTGCCCGCCGAAAGCAGGGTCTCGTTGAGCCGTGTGTACAGGCTCAGGTTTTCCTTCGACATCTCCTGTATTTTCAGCGCCGTGGAGTTTTCCCTTTCCAGGCTTACCACCACATTTTTCAGCGATATGAATAATTCCGTGATTTTGATGGGCTTGAGTATAAAGTCGCATACCCCTATCTTTATGGCGGATTGGGCGTATTCGAAGTTCTGGTAGCCTGTTATGACGATGAATTTCGTATTGGGAAGAAGGGGGGTTATCCTCCGCGCCATTTCCAGACCGTTAAAGCCCGGCATTTTTATATCGGTGATAATGATATCCGGCTTAAGCTCCATAACCTTTTTTTCACCGTCAATGCCGTTGCTGGCGTCGGAGACGACGGCGCAGTTAAGCGCCTCCCAGTCAATAAGCTTAACTATAGCATCACGGATTATCCTATTATCGTCAATAACAATTACTTTGTATTTCAACAATTTTCACCACATTTTCACATGCTGATAATAGAATTTCAAATGTCATAGAACTCATTGAAATATTTTTTTATACCGGACAAATTAATCTTAATAAATTAATCTTACCAACTATTCGCCCAAAAGTAAAGACATGCGCGGCCGAATCAAATAATGCAAAAAATAACTAATAGAATCTAAAAAAACCTATATAAAAAACCTGCACAATAAGCAAGCCTGTCCCGAGGGCAAGGGGACAGGCGGCAGGGCCTCTGCAAAACAGGCCCTTTATATATCATCAGATATCTTCGTTTTCGGCAATATAGTTAATCAGGCCGCCGCAGGCGAATATCTTCCGGATGAGCCCGTGATACGAGCTGAGCCCGTACTCTCTGTCCTTGCTTGCGTTGCGGCAGACGCTCCGCTCGAAATCTATTTCCAGAATATCGCTGTTTTCTGCGTCCTCCGCGATATCGGCATTTTCGATCAGCGGCAGGCCGATATTGATGGCATTCCTGAAAAAGATGCGCGCAAAGGACTTTGCGACGACGCAGGAGATCTGCGCGCTCTTGATGGCCAGCGGAGCCGTTTCCCGCGAGCTGCCGCAGCCGAAGTTGCGGCCCGCCACCAGGATATCGCCGGGACGCCTTTTACTGTAGAACTCTTCGTCGAGGTTATACAGGCAGTATCTGCCGAGATAGTCGGGGTCCACGCTTGCGCCGAATCTTGTGGGGATTATAACGTCGGTGTTGATGTCGTCGCCGTATTTCAAAACCCTTCCCTTGATGATATCCATATCAGTCCAGCACCTCCGGAGAGCATATTTGGCCTTTGACGGCGGAAGCCGCCGCAACGGCGGGGTTCGCCAGATAAACGCGGCTGCCGGTCGAGCCCATCCTGCCGACAAAGTTGCGGTTGGTAGTGGAAACGCACACCTCTCCGTCGCCCAGGACTCCCATATGCTCGCCCAGGCACGGGCCGCAGGTCGGCGGGCCGACGATGGCTCCGGCGTTTATAAAGATTTCGAAGAGGCCTTCCCGCACGGTTTGTTTTATAATATCCTGGGTGCCGGGTATGATGATCAGCCTCACGCCCGGATAGACCCTTCTGCCCTTTAAAATTTCCGCCGCCACGCGCATATCCTCGATCCTGCCGTTTGTGCAGGAGCCGATGAAGGCCTGGTCTATGCGCACGCCGTCAAGCTCTGCCGCGGGTCTGACGTTTGAGGGCAGGAACGGCTGGGCGACAAGGGGGGCAAGCGTTGAAAGGTCAAGCTCTATGACCCGGCTGTATGCGCTGTCCGCCGCAACCTTGAGGCTCGGATAGGCCCTGTCGTCTTTAAATTTTGAAAAATATGCGCGGGTGACTTCGTCAACCTCGAAAATTGCGGCTTTGGCGCCCGCCTCCACCGCCATATTACAGATGGTCATCCTGTCGGAAATACCCAGACCGGGAAGCGCCTCCCCGGCAAATTCAAGCACGCTGTACGCGGCCCCCTCCACGCCGAGGATGGAAATGAGCTTGAGTATTATATCCTTGCCCTGCACATACTTGCCCTTCTTTCCCGTCAGCACTATCTTGATCGATGGAGGGATTTTAAACCAGAGGTGTCCGGTGGCCATGACGGCTGCCAGGTCGGTGCTCCCGACGCCGGTGCCGAAGGCCCCGAAGGCCCCGTAGGTGCAGGTATGGCTGTCTGAGCCCACGATCAGATCCCCGGGCCGGAACAGCCCCGAGTCCGGCACGACATGGTGGCATATCCCGCCCCTGCCGATTTCGAAATAGTTCTTTATATTGTGTTCCACCGCGAATTTCCGTACGCTTGCCGTCTGATTCGCTACGGCGATGTCCTTCGCGGGTATCCCATGATCCTGCACGATCACAAGCATATCCGGGTCGTACAGCCTGCGGCCGATTTTTTTAAAGGCCTCCATGGCCAGGAGCATGGTGCCGTTGGGACTCATCGCCTTATCTACCCTGGCAAGGACGATGTCGCCTGTTTCCGCCCTGCCGCCGATGCAGTTCTTTTTTAAAATTCTCTCAGCAATCGTTAAATCCATTTGCCTCGCCCCATTTCGTATATATTCCTATGATAGAGCAAAAAAGCGGAGCCGGATATATGAGAGAATTTATAAATTATTAGGTTTTTTCAGTAATTTGCTTTAATTTTTTATTGACTTTTAGTTCTGACGGGAGTATAAATATTATTATACATATATGAATTATATGTTTTAAAAAGAATAGGGCGCCGAGCGCCCGGCAGCCAGGCATAAACAGCCTGGACATAATTTCATACCGTACTTATGTTGACTAGAAAACTAGAGACTGAGTAATTTTCAAAAATGAAAATTGTTTGGTTTCTTTGTTTTTTAGGACCGGCACTTTTCAAACTGTATATGTTGCAAAAAAGTGAAATATATCAACATAAGGAGGATTAAGATGAAGCATTTTACAAGCCAGGGCATATGCAGCATCCGGCCGGAAGCGGCGTGTAAGCAGGCGGCGGGATAAAGCGCCGCCGCATTGCCGGATAGGTTTTATCTCAATATTAAACAAATTATTTTATTAAGGAGATGGTTCACATGACAGGAAGAACAATAAAATCGATATTTTTTAAATCAATCGTTTTGACCCTGGCCGCCGCCGTTGCGATTGGAGGGCTTTCAGGCTGCACGAAAAAGGCCGCTGCGACGGAAAACGGAGTGAAGGTCGTAAAAGTCGGCACCGGCAACGCAATGGCGCCCTTTTGCTACCTGGACGAAAACAATAAGCCAACCGGCTATGAGGTGGATGTGATAAACGAGTATCAGAAAAAGCTGCCGCAGTACAAATTCGAGATAGAGGCGATGGATTTCAGCCAGCTTGCAGTCTCCCTCCAGGCGGGGAAAATACAGCTTGCGACGCATCAGTTCATAAGAACCGAGGACCGTGAAAAGAAATTCCTGATACCCAAGGAGTATTATACGGTGTCGATAAGAAAGCTCCTTGTCAAAAAGGACCGCAGCGACATCAACTCCCTTGACGACCTGCAGGGCAAGACGATGGCCGTGGACCCGACCTCCGCGGATTATCAGGAGCTGGTCGCGTATAACGACAAGCATACGGAAAAAATCAAGCTTGACGCAATTGAAGGGCTTACGGGCGCAGACGCCATGAAGCTTGTGGATCAGGGCCGCGCAGACGCCGCGCAGGCGTATTCGAGCACCTTCAACGACCTGCAGAAAAGCCTGAACCTGAATCTGAAGCAGACCGGGATTACGGCAAAGGACTATTCGATACAGCTTATTAACATTAAAGAGACCCAGCTGGCTGACGACATAAATAACACGATCAAGGAGCTGAGAGAGGACGGGACGCTTTCGAAGCTGGCGGTCAAATGGTTCGGGGAAGATGTTTTCAGCGAATAAGCTAGAAGAGGCGGATATATGGAATTCATTTCGAAACTAAGCTATATTTTTAAAGTACTGCCGGCCCTTCTGTCGGTGCTGCCCACGACCCTGTACATACTTGCTGTTTCCATGTTTTTCGGGACGCTGATTGGGCTGCTTCTTACCTATGCGAGGCTTAAAAAGGGACGGATTTCATATACCATTGCCACCGTATACATATCCTTCATGAGGGGCACGCCCCTGCTGGCCCAGATATTTCTGGTGTATTTCTCTCTGCCCCAGATATATCTGGCAGCGGGCTACGATATCAACGGCTGGAACAGATCGGTTTTCGCCATCATCGCCCTTTCGCTGAATGTGGGAGCGTATATCTCCGAGGTGATGAGGTCGGCGTATATCGCCGTCGACGCAGGGCAGCGGGAAGCTGCCCTCAGCATTGGCATGAACGGGCTGCAGATCTTCCGAAGGATCATGTTTCCCCAGGCGTTTGCCATTGCGCTGCCGAATGTCGGCAACACCTTCATACTGCTTTTGAAAGACACGTCGCTTGTGTTCACCATAGGGATCATCGACATCATGGGAGAGGCCAAGGTCACCAGCGCAAGGGATTACGGGCTGAACCAGCTGGAAATATTCATAGCGGCGGCGCTGGTCTACTGGACGGTATGCTTTGTCCTGGAGAAGTTTTCAGCCCTTTGCGAAAAGAAATACAAAAAGGGCGCCAAAGGCCTGGC
>JAEZJL010000003.1 GCA_023415815.1 Bacillota bacterium
TCGCAGGACGTTACGGTCTCGGCTCGAAGGATACAACACCCGGGCAGATCATCGCAGTATATGATAACCTCAAAGCAGGTGTGCCGAAAAACCATTTTACGATAGGCATTGTGGACGATGTCACAAATCTTTCGCTTCCGATTACAAACGAGGTTGATACTACTCCGGAGGGTACGATAAGCTGTAAATTCTGGGGTCTGGGCTCTGACGGTACTATTGGGGCGAACAAGAACTCCATAAAAATCATAGGCGACCATACCGATATGTACGTGCAAGCCTATTTCTACAATGATTCAAAGAAATCGGGCGGTATAACGTTATCCCATCTGCGATTCGGCAAAAAGCCCATCAAGTCGACATACCTGATAAACAAGGCGGATTTCGTGGCCTGCCACAATCCCTCCTATGTCGACAAGTATGAAATGGTGCAGGACCTCAAAGACAACGGCACCTTCCTGCTCAATTCAGGCTGGACGCCGGAGGAGCTGGAAGCCAGGCTGCCTGCCGGAATGAAACGTTATATGGCCGGCCACAATATCCGCTTGTACACCATAGACGCTGTCTCCATCGCCAGGGAGCTCGGATTGGGCAGCAGGATAAACATGATCATGCAGGCCGCCTTCTTCAAGCTGGCAGGGATCATACCGCTGGACGATGCGGTGAAATACATGAAGGACGCCATTTACAAAACTTACGGCAAAAAGGGCGACAAGGTGGTGCAGATGAACAACCAGGCCGTGGATTTGGGCATTCAATCCATCGCTGCGGTAGACATACCTGCAAATTGGGCAGAGGCCCAGGATGGACCGAAGTCCGGGAAGGAAGCGCCCGCTTTTATCGAAAATATACTGGAGCCAATGAACAGGCAGCAGGGCGACAGGCTCCCCGTCAGCGCCTTTAAGGGCATGGAGGACGGCACCTTCCCGCAGGCAACCTCCCGGTATGAGAAGAGAGGGATAGCCGTAGACGTGCCGGAATGGCAGCGGGACAAGTGCATTCAATGCAACCAGTGCTCCTATGTATGCCCCCATGCCGCAGTCCGGCCCTTTTTGCTGAACGCGGAGGAGACTGCCGCCGCTCCTGAAGGCTTCCCAAGCAGCAAGGCTATGGGCAAAGGCCTGGAAGGGCTGAATTTCAGGATACAGGTATCGCCGCTCGATTGCGCGGGCTGCGGCAACTGTGCCCAGGTGTGTCCAGCCAAGGAAAAGGCCCTGGTGATGAAGCCGCTGGACACTCAGACGGAACAGGCCGGAAACTGGGATTATGCAATGTCGCTTGTGCCGAAGGAGGATGTGATGGATGCGGGCTCCATCAAAGGAAGCCAGTTCCAACAGCCGCTGCTCGAGTTCTCGGGCGCCTGTTCGGGCTGCGGCGAGACGCCGTATGCCAAGCTGGTCACACAGCTTTTCGGCGACAGGATGATGATCGCGAATGCGACCGGCTGCTCTTCCATATGGGGCGCAAGCGCTCCGGCGGCGCCGTACTGCGTAAACAGCAGGGGGAAGGGCCCCGCCTGGGCGAATTCCCTCTTTGAGGATAACGCCGAGTACGGCTTTGGGATGTACCTGGCCGTCAGGCAGATCAGGGAAAAATTGGCCGGCCTTTGCAGGCAGGCGCTGCAGGCCGATTTGTCGGAAGAGTTGAGGGATGCGCTTCAGAGCTGGACGGACAGTATTTATGACGGGAAGGCTTCAAGGGCTGCAAGCGAGAGGCTTGTGTCGGCCATCAGGGCATACGGTACGGATAAGGCGGATCTGAAGGCAGTTTTGGACGAAATACTTGAGAAGGAAGAATTTCTGGTCAAAAGGTCGCAGTGGATATTCGGGGGAGACGGATGGGCCTATGATATAGGCTTTGGGGGCCTTGACCACGTACTGGCTTCCGGTGAGGACGTCAATGTGCTTGTCTTTGACACCGAGGTGTATTCAAATACCGGCGGACAGTCCTCGAAATCAACGCCTACGGGTGCTGTCGCGCAGTTTGCGGCGTCGGGCAAGCCCGTCAAGAAAAAGGACCTCGGGATGATTGCCATGTCCTATGGCTATGTTTATGTCGCACAGGTTGCCATGGGCGCAAACCAGAACCAATTTGTCAAAGCCCTTCTGGAGGCCGAGAGCTATCCGGGGCCGTCGCTCATAATAGCCTACGCGCCCTGCATCAACCACGGCCTCAAGCTGGGAATGGGCTTCACGCAGCTTGAGGAGAAGAATGCCGTGGAGGCCGGCTACTGGCACCTTTACAGGTACAACCCGCGCCTGAAGGACGAGGGGAAGAACCCGTTTGTACTGGATTCAAAGGAGCCTTCCGCTTCATACAGGGATTTCATCATGAGCGAGGTCCGGTATTCATCGCTTACGCGGACCTTCCCCGAAAGGGCTGAGACGCTCTTTGAGCTTGCCGAAAAGAATGCCAGGGAGCGATACGAAACCTACAAGAAGCTGGCGCAAGGTTAAGGTAAGGGGGACAGTTCTTCAAAATTGAGAAAGTGGGGAACTGTCCCTTTTTTATTGGTGAGAATTGTTCACCTCAAAGCCTAGATTATTATGGGGACACTTCTTCAAAAACGGTAAAATTGTGAAATTAGGGGACAGTTCTTCAAAATCAAAATTATTATGGGGATACTTCTTCGAAACCAGAGAGAGAACATTTGCTTACGATTCAGCAAAAATAGAGAACTGTCCCCGCGTAATCGGAGAAAGCCCTACAAAAATGCTGTAAGAGATATTAAGGGATGCTGAAATCAACAAACCGAAAACAGAGAACTGTCCCTCCCAAGAGAACAGTCCCTCGGGAAGAAAACTGTCTCTGCCAACATGAATGATAATGAAGAACTGTCCCTGTCAGACAGGCAGCTGGATTATGAATTCCGTGCCTTTTCCGGGCTCACTTTCGACTTTTATATCTCCGTTGTACAGGTTTACGATATGCTTGACGATGGAGAGGCCGAGGCCTGTGCCGCCCATGTTGCGGGACCTGCCCTTATCCACGCGGTAAAATCTCTCGAAGATTCTTGACAGGTGCTGCTGGGCTATCCCTATGCCGGTGTCCTTGACGGTGATTACGACTCTTCCCTCCAACCTGGACGCCATAACAATAATGCTTCCGTTTTCAACATTGTAGTTTATTGCATTGTCAATGAGGTTTATAAACATTTGCTTTATCCTGTCACGGTTGGCCTGGATGTTGATCCGCGCATCTGCCTCGACCCTTAGCGAAACGCCTTTCTTTTCGGCGTTTACCTGAAGTATGGCGGCCACCTCTTCAATTATAGCCTTGAGATTGTGCCTGCCGATGTCCGTATCCTTCTGCCGGGTCTCTATTTCGGAGAGCTGAAGTATATCGTTGATGAGCATGTAAAGCCTTTCAGCCTCTATATCTATGATTTCAAGGAATTTTACAGCCACGGCTCCGTCGTTGATCGCGCCGCTCCTGAGTGTTTCAACGAAACCCCGGATAGAGGTGAGCGGAGTTTTAAGCTCGTGCGTCACGTTTGAAACGAAATCCGTTCGTATCTGTTCAAGCTTTTTGAGGTTTGTTATATCGTGTATTGTCAGGATCCCTCCGGTATTTACCTCGGGATTGCTTCTGGAGCGTATGGGATTTGTATAAATCCGGAAGATTTTTTCTTCGGGTACGCCGATATTGATTTCACTCGAAAGTGAAGCGCCGTTATTTATCGTCTGCGCCAGAAACTCATTTATCTGGCGGTTCCTTATGACCTCCACGAGCTTCACTCCGATGATTGCGTTTTCATCGCCTATGTTGAAAAGCCGGCAGGCTATGGCGTTTACCAGGATTATCCTGAAGCTGCCGTCTACGGCCATGAAGCCGTTTGTCATGCTGTTAAGGATGGAGTCGAATTTAATATTCTTATCCGTGAGGTCCGCAACGGTACGATCAAGCTCGCCGGCCATTTCATTGAAGGTTCGGGCCAGCTGCCCAAGCTCGTCGTTGGTCCTTATGACGGCGCGTTTGGTGTAATTTCCGCCGGAGATCTGCTTTGATACGTCGATAAGCTCGTTTACCGGCTTTGTTACGGAAATGGAAAACTTATAGGCCAGCAGGCTCGTCAGCAGCAGGCCTGTCAATATGCCGATGATGCAATAAAACCAGATTGTGCGGTTTATCTTTTGCAGCTGTATAAGCGGGACGGATACTCTGAGTATGGTCTCCATCGAAGTGGCGGGCATGGCTATATACAGGAAATCCATTTTCATGGTTTTGCTGAAGCGGATATCCTCCCCGATATTACCTTTTATGGCCTCCTGTATTTCCTTTCTGTTCAGGTGGTTTTCCATGCTCTGGTAGTCCGTATCCGACTCTCCGAGGACCTTGCCGTCGTAATCCACGAAGGTTACCCTAGATTCCTTGTCGAGAGTCGACCCGGTGGAGGTGGAGGAGCTGTCCACGATCTCGGAGCAGGCTTTGGCGAGCAGGTTCAGATCTATTTCTTCTCCCCTTTTTACAGCGGAGGATATCTGACTATCTATCAATGCGGCGGTAAGCCTGAGTCTTTGTTCAACTTCACCTTTATACAGCCTCTGCTCGAATTCGGACACAAAAATGCCGGTGACGGATATTCCCACCATCACCAGTACCATATAATATGCCAGTATTTTTTTCCTCAAAACGTCATCACCGGACCCTTGCCGTTTACTTTGCGGATTTATCGTTGAACCTGTAGCCGATACCTCTTATGGTCTCAATATAAACCGGATTGCTGTCGTCATCCTCTATCTTTTGCCTGAGGTAGCGTATATGGACGTCCACCGTGCGGGTTTCGCCGTAGTAGTCGAAGCCCCATATCTTGTCCAGCAAAAGCTCTCTTGACAGGACCTTGCCTTTGTTTTGTATGAGCATTTTAAGCAGCTCAAATTCCTTTAAAGGCATCTCCAGCAGATTTTCGTTCTTGAAAACCTCATGCCTGACCAGGTCTATGGTTATATCGCCGTGCTTTATATTATCAACCTCTGCAGGCACGGAATTGTTGATCCGCCTGAATATAGCCTTGACTCTGGCAACCAGCTCCCTCACGCTGAAGGGCTTGGTAAGGTAATCATCCGCTCCCAGCTCAAGCCCGAGCACCTTGTCAAACTCCTCGCTCTTCGCCGTCAGCATGATTATCGGTATGCTTTTGGTCCTGTTATTGCCGCGGAGCTGCCTGCACACCTCAAGCCCGTCCACTCCGGGAAGCATTATATCAAGTATGAAGAGGTCGGGTATGGTGTTCCTCACCTCTTCCAGCAGCGCTTCGCCGCTTTCAAAGGTCAGAACCTTGTAACCGTTGGTTTCAAGGTTGTACTTTACCAGCTGCTGTATATGGACCTCGTCCTCCACTGCAAATATCAGTTCCTTAGACATAGCTACCTCCTGTCATCGCTGTGGAACAGCCTTGTGAGGTGGTCATGCTCGCCGGTCACATTGAAGACGACCCATTCTCCTATATTTGTGGCGTGGTCGGCCATCCTCTCAAGGTACTTTGCTATAAACATAAAATCTATAGCCTGTTCTACAGCTTTGGTGTCGTTTTTCATTATATTTATCAGCTCGAGTATTATTTTATTAAAAAGATCGTCTACTGCGTCGTCGCTTGCGCATACTTCCTGCGCCAGGGCTATATCCTGCTTTATATAGGCGTCTATGGATTTATTCACCATCTGCTTCGCAAGCTCGGCCATTTTCGGAATATCTATCAAGGGCTTGATGTATTTTTCATTGGCCATGCGGATGGTTATTTCGGCAATGTCGGAGGAATGGTCGGCAATCCTCTCCATGTCCGTTATTATCTTTAAAGCCGTGCTTATCGTCCTAAGATCCTTTGCAAGCGGCTGCTGCCTTGCGATGAGGTTCATGCACTTCTTTTCAATTCTCTGCTCCAGCGCGTCTATGATGTCGTCATTGCTCAGGATCTTCTCCGCAAGCTCCACATCCTGCTTTTTTAAGGCAAGGATGGTATTGTCGATGGATTCCTCCACCAGGCTTCCCATATTAATGAGGTCAAGGTGCAGGTCGTCAAGACCCTGGTCGAATGAATGCCTTGTAACCATTGATATTTCCTCCTTATCCGAATCTTCCCGTTATATAGTCCTCAGTCCGCTTATCGGCGGGCTTACTGAATATTTTCTCCGTATTGTCGAATTCAACTATTTCCCCGTGAAGGAAAAATGCCGTCCTGTCGGATATCCTTCCGGCCTGCTGCATATTATGGGTGACTATGACTATGGTATATTTCTCCTTCAGCTCGTCAATCAGGTCCTCTATCTTAAGTGTGGATATAGGGTCAAGCGCCGACGTGGGCTCATCCATAAGCACCACTTCAGGCTCGACTGCAAGCACCCTGGCTATGCACAGCCTTTGCTGCTGCCCGCCTGAGAGTCCCAGGGCATTCTGCTTCAGCCTGTCTTTGACCTCGTCCCAGAGGGCCGCGTTTCTGAGGCTTTTTTCCACTATGTCGTTTAGCTTTGAACTGGACCTGATGCCGTGTATCCTCGGACCATAGGCGACATTGTCGAACACCGACATCGGAAACGGGTTCGGCTTCTGGAACACCATGCCCACCCTTTTTCTCAGTTCAACTATATCATATTCCTTATATATGTTCAAACCGTCCAAATATACCTCGCCAGTTATACTGACGCCCTGAATAAGGTCGTTCATGCGGTTCAGCGTTTTTATAAAGGTGGACTTGCCGCATCCGGAGGGACCTATAAGGGCTGTGACCTGCTTTTCCTCGATATCGACGTTTATGTTTTTAAGCGCCTGTACGTCCCCGTAAAACAGGTCGAGCTCCCTTGTTTTGATTTTCTGTTTATCGCTCATGCTTTTCTGCCTCCCTGTATCATCTGCCAGCAGACATCCTGTTGAGATTGCCTGCTATGCGTGTTGCCATAAAGTTTATTATTGCCACAATTACTATCAGAATTGTGGCCGTGGCATATGCCTGCTCAAAGGATATGCCTTCCTTTGCCAGTGAATAGAGGTGCACCGATAATGTTCTTCCGGAATTCATGATGCTCGCCGGGATATTCGGTACATAGCCTGCGGTAAGATATACGGCGGCGGTTTCACCGACGACTCTGCCGATGCTGAGGATTACCGCCGTGAGTATTCCGGGTATTGCGCAGGGGAGTATGACTCTCGAAATGGTTTTCAGCTTTGTAGCGCCCAGTGCGAGA
>JAEZJL010000027.1 GCA_023415815.1 Bacillota bacterium
ACCGAGCCCACGAGGACGTTTGAGACCTCATTGGACTTGTCCGTCATCGCCACCATTCTGTCAAGCACTCTCCTCTGCTCTTCGGCGCCGACCGCATTTCCCAGCATGCCCCTGGTCCGCTTGGACAGTATTATGAAAATCAGGGCAAGCGCAAGCAGCTGTATGCCTCTCGGTATTACGCCAAAGACCAGGATTTCAAAGCTCGTCGTGAAATTCTTGTCAACGACCCCGCTGAAGTTGGCGCTCAGAAGCTGCCCTACGGTGACCGCGGAAATGGAGAAAAGCACGGCGTACCAGCTCAGCCTTCTTGAGAAGAACAGGCTTGCTATAGCCAGCGGGTAGACATAAAGTATGATTATATGGTAGGAGAGGAACATATTAAGGGCTGCAACCATCAGGGCCGCAGCCGTAACCGCTATGTATTTGAGGGCCCATCCCTCCGCCCTGAAAAGAAAGACAAGCACTGAAGGTATCAGGAGAAGCACCGCTGCGGTCGAAAGCGCCGTAAGCATAACAGTGAACGGCACAAGGAAAACGCCCATTATATCCAGAACCAGCACCAGTATTACGAAAAGGATGGTCGTAAGCATTACTTTTGCCGCAAGCCGGTTTGCTTCATATTCATTGCGTTCCAGAATCGAATTACGCTTCATTCTCCCTACCTCCTGCTATAATATACCATAAGCATTATATCACAAAGGTATTATGTAGACTACACAACATTTAAATCTATTTTTCCCGGAAAATTTGGCGGAACGCCTTGTGTACAAAAGTCCCAGGGGCTTGCTCTGCCCCTGAGACTTCCGTAAAAGACGGTTCTTGTTTACGGGAGTTCCGCCGATGTTTTGAGCTCCCAGCGGCATCTCGGGTTATCAAAATCATCCCATGTTGCTCCCTTTAAATAAACATATACATATTTATGTACATTTGCATCAAAGCCTGCGAACATACCGTTTAAGCCGGCGCCGCTGTAAATGGCGGCCATATCGGCTTCACTGAAGGAAATCGCCGCTCCTGTAGTCACAATATATCCTTGCAGATCCGCTAACGAGGCGCAAACTTCCGAAGCTTCATCAGGCGCTGAAGTGAAATAGATATGTATCCGGCATGCAGGGTTCCGGTAGTCACCTTTTTATGACTTAAAGTAACGATCTTCAAAAAAAGAAAGCTCCTGCCGGATTTGCAGAAGCTTCAGTAAATACTAAACGCATATGAGCCTTGAATCGTCAGAACTGCCTGAGCAGGTTTGCGGTTTCAATGGCTGTAACCGCGGCGTCATACCCCTTGTTGCCGGCTTTCGTTCCCGCCCTTTCAATTGCCTGCTCGATGGTATCGGTTGTCAGGACTCCGAATATTACGGGAACGCCTGTGTCCAGCGATACCTTTGCAATGCCTTTGGACGCCTCGGCAGCGACATAATCAAAGTGCGGGGTTGAGCCTCTTATCACAGCTCCCAGGCAGATTACGGCGTCGTATTTTTTAGATGCCGCCATTTTCTGGGCGGCTAGCGGGATTTCAAATGCGCCCGGCACCCATGCCGCTTCAATGTCCGCTTCGTCTGCCCCATGCCTTACCAGAGCGTCGATCGCCCCGCCCAGAAGCTTGCTGCCGATGAACTCGTTGAACCTGCCTATAACGATTCCGAATTTCAAACCGCTCGCGATTAAATTTCCTTCATACGTTTTAATTGTCATCTCTTTTATCCTCCAATAGTTTAATTATCCTTAAAGGCTTCGCCCAGCAAATGCCCCATCTTTTCCTTCTTGGTTTTCATATAGAATTCATTTGTCTGCTTCACAGGCATCTGGATCGGAACGCGCTCCACCACCTCAAGCCCGTATCCGCTCAAGCCGACAACCTTCTTGGGATTGTTGGTCAGAAGCCTGATTTTTCTCACGCCGAGGTCGTACAAAATCTGCGCGCCTATGCCGTATTCCCGCAGGTCCGGCGCAAAGCCCAGTATTTCGTTTGCCTCCACGGTGTCCTTTCCCCTGTCCTGCAGCTCGTAAGCGCGTATTTTATTCACAAGGCCTATCCCACGGCCCTCCTGGCGCATATAAAGGAGTACGCCCCTCCCCTCAAGGCTTATCTGCCCCAGCGCGGCGTCAAGCTGCTCCCCGCAGTCGCATCTTTGCGAGTGGAAGGCGTCGCCTGTCAGGCATTCGGAATGGACCCTCACCAGCACCGGTGTGTCGGAATCCCGGATTTCTCCTTTTACCAGGGCCACATGATGCTCGCCGCTGACGGAATTTTCATAGGCCACTATCCTGAACTCCCCGTATTCGGTTGGGAGACTGGCAGAGGCGGCTGCCCTCACAAGCTTTTCGCCGCTCCTCCGGTATTTGATCAAATCCGCTACGGAAATGATTTTAAGTCCGTGCTTCCCGGCGAATTCCATCAGCTGAGGCACCCTTGCCATCGTCCCGTCGTCGTTCATGACCTCGCAAATCACTCCGGCCGGACGCAGGCCCGCCAGCGCGGCAAGGTCCACGGCCGCCTCCGTATGCCCGGAGCGCTTGAGCACTCCTCCATTTCTGGCAATAAGGGGGAAGATGTGCCCGGGCCTAACAAAATCGCCGCTCCCTGAAGCCGGATCGACCAGCGCCTTTATGGTATTCGCCCTCTCGAAAGCCGATATGCCCGTGGTCGAGCTCCGGTGATCCACTGTGACGGTAAAAGCCGTGCCCATGCTTTCGGTGTTCCGCTCGACCATCAGGCTGAGCCCGAGGATACGGGCCCGCTCCTCTGTCAGGGGGACGCAGATCATCCCCTTGCCGTAGGTAGCCATAAAGTTCACGTGCTCCGGAGTCACCTTTTCGGCGGCCATCAGGAGGTCGCCCTCGTTTTCCCGGTCTTCATCGTCCGCGACAATGACCATCTTACCCTGCCTTATATCCTCCACCGCTTCTTCGATCGTATTGAATTTTCCCACTCAGCATCCCTCCGTTTTCATTTATTTAAAAATGCCTTTTTATTTCATGTCTGTAGGATCTACGCAAAACCGTTATCCTTCAGGAAATCCATGGAGACAACCTTTTCCGGCTCCTTTTCCCGCCTGCCCCCGCTCAGCAGCTTTTCAACATATTTACCCAGTATGTCGCACTCGATGTTGATCCGGTCGCCCGCCCTTCTGGAGCCTAGAACCGTAGTTCCCGCCGTAAGGGGTATAAGCGATACCCTGAAGTATTTTTCACCCGCATAAGCAACGGTCAGGCTTGTGCCGTCAAGGGCAACGGAGCCTTTCATTACAATATATTTCATGATATCGTCCGCAGCTTCTATCGTCAGCCAGATTGCGTTATCCTCCTCGGTCCTGCCGGCAACCGTTCCCACGCCGTCAATATGTCCGGATACGATATGGCCTCCGAGCCGGTCGGTCAATCTCAAGGCTCTCTCCAGGTTGACCCTGTCGCCGGCCTTCATCCTTTCAAAGCCCGTCCTGCGCATTGTCTCCGGCATGACGTCGGCGGAAAACCATCCGCTTCCCAGGCCCGTTACAGTCAGGCATATGCCGTTTACGGAAATGCTGTCTCCCGTTTTAACGTCCTCCATTATCCCGGAGCAATTGACGGCAAGCCGTATGGACAGGCTCCCGCGCACGATTTCCCTGATGCTTCCTATTTCCTCCACTATACCTGTAAACATGGCTCTCCTTTCACATAACCCTCCACAAGGATGTCCCCGTCGAAGCTGCTTACGCTCACATCCTCCAGTGCTATTGCGTCCTTCATGAGCCGTATCCCCTGGCCCTCCACCGGAGTCCCAGCGTCCCTGCCGCCAATGATTTTAGGCGCGATGAAAAACATCGCCTTGTCCACGATTCCCGCCTCGAGCGCCGCTGCGTTCAGGCAGCCTCCGCCCTCCAGAAGCACGCTGTCCAGCTCAAGCCCGTGCAATTCCTCCATCAGCCTTACCAGATCGACGCGCCCTCCGGGGCCATCCAGCTTCAAAATGCGCACACCCCTGTCCGCAAGCTGTTTTTCCTTTTCACTCCCGATCAGCGAGGTCGTGGCGAGTATAACTCCCGCCGGCGATTCTACGGTGATAACCCGGCAGTCAGGCGGCAGCCGTCCCCTGCTGTCGGCTACGATCCTGACAGGATCATTGCCTGCCGATGAGCCGGGCCTTGCGGTAAGGGACGGATTGTCTGCCAGTACCGTATTTATTCCGACCATGATTGCGGCGACCCTGTCGCGTATCGTGTGCGCGTAGCGCCTTGAGCTCTCACCCGAAATCCACTTCGAATCGCCTGAAACCGAGGCTATTTTGCCGTCCAGCGTCATTGCGGCCTTCATTATCACAAAAGGCCTTTTCCGGGTTATGTATTTAATAAAAATTTCATTGAGCTTCCTTGCTTCTTCCTCCAGGACGCCCGTAACCACTTCTATACCGGCAGCCCGCAGCATACCGATTCCCCGCCCTGAGACCAGAGGGTTCGGGTCCTCCATGGCAACCACCACCCTGCCGATGCCGGCCTCAATGATTGCACAGGCGCAGGGAGGCGTCCTTCCATGGTGAGAGCAGGGCTCAAGATTGACAAAGAGCGTCCCGCCCTTCACATCCCCCGCCGCATTGCCGAATGCGGCAGCCTCGGCATGGGCGCGGCCCGCCGCTTCATGATACCCCTCCGCGGCAATCTCGCCGTCTTTAACGATTACCGCCCCCACCAGCGGGTTTGGATTGGTGGTGCCCCATCCGCGCTTCGCAAGCTCCAGGGCCCTTTTCATATAGAATTCATATGTGTCCATCGCAGTCTCCTTGGCTTATTATCAGCTTATCCTTTGCTTTTATTAAAGTATTCCCGGTCCCGAATAAAAATCCCTCAGGGGCATCGAGCCCCATCGGCTTTTGCATATTTGGCGTGCCGCCAAATTGCCCAAATAAAAAATCCCTGAAGCGAAAACTTCAGGGATGGATAAAACACGGGCATAAAAAAATTTCTTCTTCCATCCAGACTATACTGTCGGCTCCGGAAACTGACCGGATCTGCCTTTTAAGGCTCGCGGGCTTTACCGCCGGTAAGGAATTTCACCTAACCCTGAAGAAACGCTTATTAAGTTATATAAAATACCTGCATTAATGCAACTTTTACATAAATATACCACCGGCGTATACGGACGTCAAGTATTTTCCCGATAATTTTACAGCCGGGGCGGCGCCTATAAAGCACGCTTTTACGGCGATTCCGTTTTGCGGCACACCACCGTAAAATCGTTGTGCAGATAGGCCTCTACGATTTCCAGCCTTTCCACCTTATCCTGAAAGCCCTCCACCATACTCCTCACCTCATCCGGGTGGAAATAGCAGTAGCCGCTCTCCCTGTCCGGTGAATCGCAATGCAGGAGGTTGAATACCACGGCCTCCCTCGAAAGGTCCAGCAGCAGCTCCAGAGCTTTTCTGAGGAACTCGCCGTTATTGCCGAGGTCGATGTTGAAAATACCCGAAGCATAGGCGATATCGAAGGAATTGCTTTTAAAGATGCTGTCCTTGAAGATATCGGCGTGATAGAACTCCGCGCCCGGGTTCTTCAGCTTCGCCTGCTCAATCA
>JAEZJL010000032.1 GCA_023415815.1 Bacillota bacterium
CCTATATGATACATACCTCGGTAAATATTTTTGAGGCTTATTCCTACGAAGGTAAGCCTGTGGACCTCGATTTTCCTTTTAAAAGCGGCACATATCTGATATGCTTCGGCGGAAACGGCGAAAAAAGCGCGCTTATCAACTATCATTACAGATTTCCCCTGTATGCAAGGTCACGTCTGGACCCGTCCGTCGTCTATGCCGTTGACATAGTCAAGCTCAATAATCTCGGGAAATCGTCAAAGGGCTTCATGCCCAAGGACCAATCCATGTATGACATCTACCTGGATACGGTATACAGCCCTTGTGACGGCACTGTGGTATCGGTTCAGGACATGTGGAAGGATGAAAGCCCCTATGCATTTAATTTCCCTTATAATCCAGGAAACAGCATCGTTATAAAATATGAAAATGTATATATATTAATGGGGCATCTGGAAAAGGGCAGTATCCTGGTAAAACAAGGGGATCAGGTATCAAAAGGTCAGCCTCTTGCAAAAGTAGGCAATTCCGGGTGGACCACCGAGCCCCATCTGCATATACAGGCAATGCGTACCTATGACGGCGTCGATAATGAGGGAAAGGGACTGCCCTTTACTTTTAACGGCAGGTTTCCGATTAAAAACGATTTGTTCATCAAGCCATAGCGCAGTAATCCATCAAATATGTCAAGGAGCCGTTTATATATGGGACCGGAACTGGAAAAGCACGAAAAGAAGCACTATATTTCAATTTTGTTCATCCTGCTGCCCGTATTTTTCTGGGGATTGTCCTTTATCAGCACAAAGGTGCTCCTCAGGGAAATGCCGCCAATATCGATAGCCTTTTTCAGGCAGCTGATAGCTCTTATCCCTCTGGTAGTCTGGGGATTGGTCACCGGAGCCTCATTCAAAATAAAACCTGTTGACCTGCTGCTCTTAGCAGGCTCCTGCTTTTTCGGCATCGTCCTGTATTTCATTTTTGAAAACAACGGCCTCAGGCTTACCACCGCTTCCACCGCCTCAATGATCGTAGCCGCGGTCCCGGTTTTCACCCTGATAACCGAGGCGCTGTTCTTCAAAATGAAAATCAGCGCCAGGATGGTCCTTTGCATAGCCGTTTCAATATTGGGAGTCTATCTCGTCATATCCGTAAACGGAAGGCTGGATTTTTCATCCGGAACCTTTCTGGGAAATATGCTCATGATGGGGGCAATGGCCAGCTGGGTCATCTATACGATCATGAGCAGGCGGCTGGGCAGCAGGTATTCCAGTCTGGTGATAACCCTGTACCAGACCGCCCTGAGCAGCGCGCTGTTTATACCCTTCATACTGCCTGAGATCAAAAGCTGGAAGCCTTTATCGGCAATAGCGCTGATCAATCTGATATACCTGGGCGTATTCTGCTCCGCGATCTCATACTTTTCTTTCCTTTATGCGATGAAAAAGCTGGGGACAGCCGTATCCTCAGCCTTTCTGAACCTGATACCCGTGGTTTCCGTGGCGGCAGGCTTCCTTATCCTGGGTGAGAGATTGTTCCTCATACAGTATCTAGGTATGATCCTGATACTGCTAAGCCTTTTCGAGCTCGGCAGAAAGCAGGCAAGCGGCAAATTATAGCTCTTCCCTTATAAGCCTTCCCATTTCCGTCGTACCAACCAGCCTGCAGCCCTCTGAAGCTATATCTCCCGTCCGGTAACCCTTTTCCAGCACTTTGGCCACAGCTTTCTCGATATGTGCCGCGGCTTCGTCCTGCCTGAACGAATATTTCAGCATCATCGCGGCCGACAGTATGGTCGCTATAGGGTTGGCTTTATCCTGGCCGGCAATGTCCGGGGCCGACCCGTGAATGGGCTCATACAGTCCCAGAGCTCCGCTGCCGAGGCTCGCTGACGGCAGCATGCCGATGGAGCCGGTAATCATCGAAGCCTCGTCGGAGAGTATGTCGCCAAACAGGTTTGAGGTGACTATGACGTCGAACTGTTCGGGCTTTCTGACAAGCTGCATCGCCGCATTGTCAACATACATGTGGTTCAGCCGGACGTCGGGGTAATCGGCGGAAAGTCTGACAACCGTCTCCCTCCAGAGCCTGGAGCTCTCAAGCACATTTGCCTTGTCAACGGAGGTAAGCAGCCCGCGGCGCTTGCGCGCGGCCTCGAACGCCGTACGGGTAATCCTTTCTATCTCGTGCACGCTGTATTTTTCGGTGTCGAAGGCGGCTTCTCTTTCCATTCCAGTGTCCGAGCGGCCTCTTTCTCCGAAATAAATGCCTCCGGTCAGCTCGCGCACCACCATAATGTCGATTCCGCCGCTTATGATCTCGGTCTTAAGCGGCGAGGCGTCCTTGAGAGCCTCGTAAATGACCGCCGGCCTCAGGTTTGCATAAAGGCCGAGGCCTGCGCGAAGCCCGAGCAAGCCTGCTTCGGGTCTCAGGTTTCCGGGAAGGACGTCCCATTTGGAACCGCCTACCGCTCCCAGAAGAACCGCGTCGCTCTTTTTGCAGCGCTCCAGCGTCGCGGCGGGCAGAGGCTCGCCAAAAGCGTCGATAGCGCATCCGCCCATCAGTTCGCAGCTATAGGCGAATTCGATTCCGTATTTAGTTCCCACCGTATCCAGGACCGCCAGCGTCTGGTCGACGACCTCCGGTCCGATACCGTCTCCTTTTAGCACCGTGATATTATATTTCATGTGTCATTTCCTCCAGTATGAGTCCATCAGACTATCTGCCTTTTTATAAATCCGATCAGCCCGTCGGCCGCGATTAGCTCCTGCATAAATTCGGGGAAAGGCACCCCCTTATAGCTCCTGCCTGTGGTCTTGTTTGTAATGACTCCGGTATCAAAGTCAATCCCTACCTCATCACCGTCGCCTATATCTGCGGCCGCCTCCGGACACTCGATGATCGGAAGGCCTATGTTTATGGCATTCCTGTAGAATATGCGCGCAAAGGTCTCCGCAATAATGCAGGAAATACCCGAGGCCTTGAGGGCAATAGGCGCATGCTCCCTTGAGGAGCCGCAGCCGAAGTTCCTGCCCGCTACCATGATATCGCCCTTGCGGACCTTCTTCACAAACTCCGCGTCCAGGTCTTCCATGCAGTGGCTTGCAAGCTCCGCCGGATCTGAGGTGTTCAGATACCGGGCGGGTATAATCACATCTGTGTCAACATTATTTCCGTATTTAATAACCTTACCTTCAGCCTTCATATCAAACACTCCTTATTTAATGAGAGGGGACGCACCGAAAGTGCAGATGTCAGAGACCGGATTCAAATCTACTCTGAAGTTTTATATAAGTTCTCTGTAGCTTTGGTATGTCGCCCTTTGAATTATTGCCTCTGCATTGACAATTAATTTACACCTCTTCCGGCGAAGCGATCCTGCCTGCAACTGCCGACGCGGCAGCAATCGCGGGGCTCGCAAGGTAGACCTCGCTTTCGGGGTGCCCCATCCTGCCGACGAAGTTCCTGTTGGTGGTGGCCACAGCCCTCTCGCCCTTTGCCAGTATTCCCATGTGTCCGCCGAGGCACGGTCCGCAGGTTGGCGTGCTGACAGCGGCGCCGGCTTCTATGAAAATGTCGAAAAGCCCTTCGTTCATCGCCTGCTTCCAGATCTTCTGGGTTGCGGGAATGATGATACACCGTACGTCCGGGTGGACCTTCCTGCCCTTCAATATCCCCGCGGCCGCCCTCATGTCCTCAATCCTGCCGTTGGTGCACGAGCCGATGATGACCTGATCTATTTTTACATCGCCCACCGCATCAATCGTCCGAGTATTTTCGGGAAGATGCGGAAACGCCACGGTCGGCCTGATGTCGTCAAGGACGATTTCATACGTTTCGCTGTAAACCGCGTCGCTGTCGGCGGTATATACCTTATAAGGCTTTACCGAATGTTCCTTTATATATTCCAGGGTCTTTTCATCCACTTCAAAGATTCCGTTCTTTCCTCCCGCTTCAATCGCCATGTTTGCCATTGAAAGCCTGTCGTCCATGGAAAGGCTGTGCAGGCCCTCTCCCGTGAACTCCATGGATTTGTACAGTGCGCCGTCCACGCCGATCATCCCTATGATGTGGAGTATCACGTCCTTGCCGCTCACCCATTTCCCCGGCTTGCCCTTCAGCACGAACCTGATGGCCTCGGGAACCTTGAACCAGGCTTCGCCCGTAGCCATGCCCGCCGCCATATCCGTGCTGCCGATGCCTGTTGAAAACGCTCCGAGCGCGCCGTAGGTACAGGTGTGCGAGTCGGCGCCTATCACCACGTCGCCTGCCGTCACCAGGCCCTTTTCAGGCAGCAGTGCGTGCTCAACGCCCATCTGGCCGATCTCGAAATAGTTTACGATACCCATCTCCCTGGCAAATTCTTTTATGAATTTGACCTGCTCGGCGGATTTGATATCCTTGTTTGGCGTGAAGTGGTCCGGTACGATTGCTATTTTATTAACATCAAATACCTTGTTTACTCCGATTTTGCGGAACTCCTTAACCGCTACGGGAGCGGTTATATCATTGCCGAGGACCATGTCGAGCCTGGCCTTTATCAGCTGGCCGGCCGCCACAGATTCAAGGCCCGCATGGTCTGCGAGGATTTTCTGCGTCATTGTCATTCCCATATGGTTTACCTCCCTGCCGGGAGCGTCTCCCGGCCTGCGTGCTATTCTGCGTTTACGTGCTATTCTGCCTTTAATCGAGATTATACGGATTATGCGGAAGTAAATCTTCCTGTAATCTGCCGTTTTTAATTACTATTATTAACGTTTTTTCTTAATGCAGACATAAATAATGAGAATGTGCTGAAGCTCAGCCCGTGACCCTTTTCCTGTACTGCAGCGGCGTGAGCTTCGCATATTTTTTGAACATTTCGTTGAAGCGCTGCTGGTTTGAAAAGCCGACGCTCAGCGCGATGTCGCTTATTTTCAGGCCGGTGTCGGCAAGCAGCTCCTTTGCCCTCTCTATCCGTATCTTCAGGAGGTAGCTTATAGGGCTCATGCCGGTCTCCTCCTTGAAGGCCCTCGTGAAATAGCTGGGGCTGAGAAAGACGAACTTCGCGATGTCGCCGAGCGAGATGTCGCGTTCAAAGTTGTTGTGGATATAATTGACGGAAATATTGATTAATTCGCGCAGCTTGGGGCTTTTCCCCTTGATGCTGTTCTCCCATTCCATTTTGAGAGCCCTGGACAGCAGTACAAAAAGTTCCAGCACGAGCAGGTAGTTCAAAAATTCGCTGCCCGGCTCGACGCTCTCCCTCTCTTTCAGGATTCTGTTCATCAGAACGATAATCTCATTCTTCTGACTGACCTTCAGGGATATGAAGGGCCCGGTCTCCCTGCTGCTCACGAAGTTGAGGAAGTCCTCCATAGGCACCTCCGAATATTCTCCGTTCACCCTGCTTTCAAACTTGAAGCTGAGGACAATGAATTCGCACGTTTCCGATTTTACAATGAATTTATGGTACTGCTTGGGCTTTATGATCACAATGTCGTTCGGCCCCAGTGCCGCAGCCTGGTCGGCGATCTCGAACACGGCGTTGCCCTTCTTCATATAGACCATTTCATAAAACTCATGCCGGTTCGGCTCCATGGACCAGCTGATGTCATGGTATCTTTCAAGCGTCTTTACGATGACGGGCAGAAATCCGGAGGAGTTCAGAAGACCCTCCCACGCCTTGGGGATCAGTTTATCCATAAAATCACCTCAGCCTTTCAAAGCAAATTATATCGCTTCGGCGGGATTTTGTCACCGGTTTGGGAAGTATTCGGGTCCACCTGCCGGAGCAGGCATCCTCTGCTTCCCCGTAAAACGGTGAAAGCAGCCCGCCTGCCAAAAGGCAGGACAGGCTGCTCGGGCTCGCGGTTTTTCAGGCCTCCAGCTCCTGGATGTCCACAGTCTCCAGCAGCTTCTTGAATTCCTCGACCTCTTCCTTACTAAGGGTGACGCCCTTGCCCATCTTTTCATGGGTTTCGTCCCAATCCCGGATATCCAGCTTCGGCTTCCTGTCATTCCAGCTGACGATATTCACTTCCTTTCTCCAGCCCTTGGTGCCCTCGCCTATGATTCCGAGAGTCTTCCTGATTTCGTACTTCAAATCGGTCATACAAACCTCCGTTTTTTATTTGGCATGGTCAGCATTAACCAGCCATTATGCTATTTAAAGGGATAATCCCTCACAGCCCTCAGAAACGCCGCTACCTCTCCGGAATCGCGGACAGCTCAAGCCTGCCGTGACCTTTTGCATAGGCCAGCAGCCCGGCCTGCTCGTCCGTCACCTCGAAGGAGACATACCTTGGCAAAACTGTTCTTCCCGAGTTTTTCACCAGTTTGCCGGTCTCATCGATCAGGGCCGCTATCCTTATTTTCTCCAGGACCCGGATTTTATTACGGACCTCCGCAATACCGTCCCGCACGGCAGGCGGGACGCCATCCTCCGATGCGCCCGGAGCATCAGGAGCACCCGGCGCTCCTCCGTCCGGCTGCCTTTCATCGGGTATGTAGATGATATCCACCGTCTGACCCGTCATCAGCTGCCACCCGTTTGCCTGATCGCCTTTAAATTCCACGGAAAAGAGCTTTTTATTGCCGTCCTCCACCTCTATTGCCTCCATCTCTTCGCTTCTCAGCTTACCCGACAATATCATCTCGCCGGCTTCTATATCCGTCCCGGCCCTTTTTGACGCGGCATCGGAAATACTTCGGAGGGACATGCGGTGTACAAAGCTTAAGCCGACCTCCTTCAACTCAAGCATGGCGGGAGTTATCACGGTCTGCTCGGGAATCCCGGATTTTGCGAAAACCACCTTCACCTTCGGCTCATATTGCGACGCGCTTTTGATGATCACTATCTCGGTGACTACCAGAATTAAAACAAGTATAAACACGGCCACGATTGACCCAAAACGTCTCATAAGCTATCTCTGCTCCTGTTTGTTGATTTAATTGTTCAGCGGAATCTCGGTATCCGTATACACTCTCATATCCAGGTGATCCTTTCCGATCATATCCAACAGCAGCCGCCGGTATAACGAAGGAGCGACGGGTATGTTGATGCAGCTGTGCACCGAAGGCCTTGTAAGCCGTCTTCCGTTCGGACATACAGCTGGAAGCCCACCTGTATAGACTACGATGGATTCGATGCTTACCGTCCCCTCGGCAATTGAATCGGGGAGCGGATTCAAGCTGCCGTCAAGCTTCAGATTTGCAGCCAGCAGCGTGCGGTAAATTTCCATCGCTTCCCCGGATTCAAAGCCCACGGCCGTCTTTCCAAGCTCCCGGGCATTAAGCGAATTGTATGCCGACAGGTTGACCATATCGAGCGCATCTTTCGCAATCTGTGCTTTATTAAGCAGTATGAAGCGTTCAACCGCTGCCGAGAACAGCGGAAGTATGACGAATATTATCACCGCGGCGCCGACAACCACATCAACCGTCGCGCTGCCCCTTTTTGCGCCGGATGGCATCAGTTCACAACCCTTCTGGACATGGTAACCTTGTTATAGCCCATATGCTGTACGGCGTCGGCGCGTCTGAACAGCGCCTCCAGCCTGCTGAACCTGTAATCGGCGTCGACACGGAGGTTCAGGCTGCCGCCCTGCTTCACATAAGAGACGCCTGAAACCGAAACGGATTCAAAGCCCTTATTCCGGAGCTCGTTCTGTAATTTTACCCTTTCGTCTTCGGATAAGCCCCCCTCGGCCTCCATTTTAAGAAGCGTATTCCTGCAAAGCAGATTCATTTCGGCCTTCGCAGTCAGCGGGAGGAAAAATTCGACTACAAAGACCAGAATACACGCCGTAATAACCATCAGGATCCCTGAAACCAGCACTTTAGACGGCAATTTGCGCCACCTCCCTCTCCGCTCTATGTGGTCGGGAATATCTTGATCAGTATCGTATGGCCCCACCAGTCTTTCAGTCCCAACATAACGCTGTCTGCAAATGTTTTAAGACCGGGTATGATGATGAACGCGGCCAGAATCAGAGCCGCCGCTATCCCGAGCATCTCGTTCATGCCGAACCCGTCCCTCCTTCTGAAGGAAATGCGGTTACTCAAATTTAAAATCCAAAGCTTCATAATTACGACCTTCTTTCGCAAATTAATTTATGAATATTTTCCCCACAGCATCCGCCGCATCATTGAACAGCGGCACCACGATCATGATGACGACTACCGCTGTGAACATTGCGGCGGCAATCATGCTCCGCGTCTTGCAGCCGTCGGTTTCCGCCTGAATGTAATTGAAGTACTTCTTAAACATCACATCCTCCTGCCTGGCAAGCAGCTCCTGATTGTCGCCGGTCTCAATACCTTGCTTGAGCGCCACGCACAGCGTTTCGGCCTCATGCACCGCAAAGCTTGCCTTGAATTCCTCCAGAGCCGTATCAATGTCCAGGCTGAGCTCATACCTGGCGGCAAGCCTTATGAGTATCCCCCTGAGCTCCCTGTCTTCAATGACCTCATAAACCGTCTTAACGGCATCGGTGACCTTTATGCCTGAAGAGACCTGGTTGTGCAGGTATTTGTAAATCTTATATATATACCTTTGCAGCTTTAGGTCTATCTTACGCCTCCCGGCGGAGATAACCATTTCCATGATTGCGGCGAAAAGCAGGCTGGCCGCCGCAGAAGCTTTCAGGTCAGGGTAATTTGCCGCGGCTGAAATGATGAAAAAGAGAGGGATTGCGACATATTTAAGAAGCAGATATATTGCGGGCGCATACTCCCCCCTGTAGCCAGCTCTTCTGAGCTTTATGCCGGCTTTCACATAAACGCCGGCCTTTTTCTCCCGCCTGTCATATTCCCTGACAGTTCTGGACACATATAAAAGACATCTTCCATACAGCGAAGAGCTCGTGTTCCTTCCTCCCATCGCTTCTATGATACGCTTGCCGCCCATTGTAGCTATGCGCCTCGCCGCCAGCACGGCAGGCGGTATATTCGCGCAGACCAGCAGTCCTGCCAGAAGCCTGTGCATATTTATAAAGGAAAGAATTTCATCCATCGCCGCCGCCCTTTCTGTCAATGCCTGAACTTTGTTATCCCGAATGAGAGGTAAAACCCGCCCGCATACAATACGCTGAACAAGGTAAGGAGCAGCTTCCCCCTTGTCGTCTGTAAATAGAATTGTTCTATTCCGGGATTCGACCTGATGAAAAAATAGCCTATGAAGAGAACTGCGAACATAACGCAGAATATGAGCATCCTGTCCTTATATGTGGATATCTTCCGTCTGTTGTATTCCTCTTCGATCTTATAAAACTGGGCCTCAAGGTTTGTAAGAAGCTTGATGATGTCGCCGCGGTGCCGGATATTCTGCCTGACGTTCACAATAAAATCCCTGAACTGTACGTTGTCAACCTTCATCAGCAGTATTTCCAGGGCCTCCGCCGGTTCGATGCCGCGCTTTACCTGTATTACCATATCCCTTATGAACGTTTTCAGCGGCTCGCCGATGCCCGAATCGATGGATTTTTCAAAAGCGTAGAATATATCCTCCCTGACCGAGCACCACCTGTTCAGGACAGATACGAATTCGGCAAGCCTCTTCCTGACGGCTTCCGAGTTGTAGCGGGCGAGCAGGTCCAGCAGGAACAGCGGCGCCATAGAGAACAGGGCGCAGATGACAACGGAGGAAGGCAAAAAGCCGAGGACTCCGAGCACAGGCCTCATCGAGGCAGAAAAAATCAGGGCCGACAGCAGGAACAGAAGATAAATGTTCATAAACGGCAGATAATGCCTGATATTGGACTTGTCGATAAATAAAAGCTCGAGCCTCTCGAGCGGCGTCATCCTGAAGGTTACGGGCCTGGTGTACTTTTTCACCTCCCTGGAGAGCCTCCTGGAGGAGTACTCGTCGTCCAGCCTTTCCAGCACGGCGCTCATCCTTTGCCTGACGCCGCCCGCCCTGACGGCCAGAACAGCGAGCCATACGCTGGCCGCCGCCAGCAGTATGGAATTCACCACCAGGAGAGCCAATTCAAATCACCTCCCTATATTTGAAAGCATCCCTGTCACCGTAATATCCGGCCGTTTCAAGCACGCTAACCACCTTGAAGTCCTTCAGGTAAAAAATATAATTGATGCTCTTTGCGAGCATTTCCTTGACGGTTTTTTCGCTTTCGCCTATTTTTGCCCCCTTGCTCAGGGTCAGGAGCCTGCCGAAGGCCTCTTCGGCGCTCTCGGAGTGCGTCGTGGCTATCCCCCTGTGCCCTGTATATGCGGCCTTTACGAATTCCCACGCCTCGTCCCCGGTTATTTCTCCGACACAGTAGGAATCCAGCGACATTGTCAGCCCATCCCTAACAAGATCCTTTAAGGTGACGGGCCTTCCACCCTCGTTCTGCTTCTTGATCCTCTGCTCGATGCAGTAGGGCTTGTCCGGGTATATCTCGGCGTCTGATTCGACAATGAGCACCCTTTCCATCTCCGGCAGCGCATTTATAAAAGCCCTCATAAGGGTGGTCTTCCCTGCCGCCCCCTTCCCGCAGAAGAGGATGCTGGCGCCGCTTAAGGCCAGCCCCCGAAGCAGGTCGGACTGTTCCCGTGCGAGCATTCCCAGCCTTTCCAGGTCCTCCAGCGTATAGCTGTGTCTGCGGTGCTTCCTTATGCTGATTGCGGGCCCCGCGACATTCCTGGGCCTGATCGAAACATTTATCCTCAGCCGCCTTGCTTCGTCCGTCACCCTGCAATGGCTGTCGTTCTCATTCAATATGCCCCTGTTCCTTATGGCGACAAGCTTGCAGTAGGTGTCAAAAATCTTTTCGTTTCCGAAATCCACGGGTATTTTGTACCTTACGCCGTGCTTTTTAACGGCGAACTGATCGTACCTTGTCCCGTCTATATCGGTGATGTCCTCGTCGTCTATGTAGGGCTGGAGCTCACCGTAGCCGAATAAGAAATCAAGCACCTTGCGGATAAGCTCGTCCCTGAAAAGTCCGGAATGGTATTTATGCCTGTCCATGTCCTTTATTATCGCCGTCTCCAGGACCGACCTATCCGCCGCGCCGGCCGCGACGTCCGCTACCAGCCCCGGCGAATCCTTCAGTATATCATAAGTGATATTGGTAACTATGGTGGTGATATCGCTGCTTCCCGATGGGGCCGTCCCGGAATCCTCCCCTGAAAGCAGCCTATGGTGGGTTTTCAAAACTGGCATGCCCCTTCTCCTTGCTAATATTTCTGCGATGCGGCCCTCAGGGCCTTCGGAAGGCTCCCGAGCCAGGCTGCCAGCCTATGCGCAGGACCCGGCGCCGTCAGAATATTGAAGTACTCCAGTATTTTTTCATACTCCCTCACGATTTCCTTCTCCATATGTCCCGCATAAGCCGTTTTGAGGTTTCGGTACGCCGCCCGCTTCCTGCTGTAGCTGACCTTGCCTATCAGATTGCCCGCCGTGACCTCCCTTATCTCGTCAAGACTCAGGCTGAAGGGCTTCAGGTATTCAAACGCCACAAATTTGGTCTTATCCATAGGTATCTGCTGTTTATCCTTTAAGAAAGCGATGTGCGTGTTGAATTCACGGAGCCTGTCGATGTCGCCGTGCAGGGCGACGATATTCATGTCTGATCTGGAAAGCGACAGTACGGTGAAGGAATCATAGATTGACCTGTTCACAAGGAGTATGGTTATGTCGAAGCTCCTGTAGGCTTTTTCAATCAGCTTGAGCAGGCTTTCGTCCGAATAGTATTCATAATTCTCTATCTTGTAGTTGCCGGTAAGGACAAACAGGTTTCCGAGCCCCTTGCGCTTTGATGAGGCTTCTGACAGGAGCTCTGCCGTAAGATAATTCTTGTCTATGGACTCCATGACGATATTCAGGCCGGAGCTGCCGAAAAAGCTGCCGCCCGAGACTTTGTCGGAGTATTTTTTTATGTTCAGGAAAAGGTCGGCCTTGGGCGAGAGCAGGTCCAGGTCAATGAGCATGACGCTGCAGCCGGAAAGCCTGGCAGCCGCGCATGCAAGCTCGCAGCCGAATTCGGCGTTATCCCATACGGTAAGCACCTGCTTTTTAAAGGGCATTGCGGAAATCCCGCCTCCCCGGCCCGGCCGTATGCTTTCCCTGCCGCTTTCCATACCCGCGTCCGCGGTACCCGGGCCTTCAAGATCCTTCAATAGATCATGTACGGACCGATACCTTTCGGAAGGATCCTGCCTTGTGCATTTGCATAGGATGCTCTCTATCTTCCCGGAAAGCTCCTTATTGAAAAATCTGACCGGCTTTATCTCGTACGGCGGCTCATTGGGGCTCTTGCCTGTCAGCAGCTGGTAGAGGGTCACTCCCAGGCTGTAAATGTCCGACGCCACGCCGGTCTGCCCGCTCCCGTACTGCTCGGGCGCCGCATAGCCGCGAGTCCCTATGTAGACCGTGTCGCTGTCCGACTGCGCCTTGAATTCCCTTGATATCCCGAAATCGATGAGCTTCAGCCTGCCCGATTTGGCAAGTATTATGTTGGATGGCTTCATATCCCTGTAAATTATGGGATTGGGCCTGATGGAATGCAGGTAGTCAAGCGCCCGGCACAGCTCCGCCGCCCAGCCTGCGACAATTTCCTCGCAGAAGCTGCCCGCCTCCGAGAGCTTTTTATCCAGCGGCACGCCTTCGATATAGTCTTCAACAATATATATGCTTTCTTCGTCCTCAAGGATGTCGTATATCCTTGGCAGAGCCGGATGCTCAAGCCTTTTCAATATCTCGGGCTCTACACGGAAATCCTGTCCCGTACCTCCTTTTTTGCTCACCTGCTTAATTGCCCAGAAGGTCCCGAGCTTTATATTCTCAGCCAGATAAACCCTGCTCATGCCGCCCCGGCCCAGTATGCCGGCGATCCTGTACCTGCCGTCGAACACATCTCCCACGTTCATTCAAAGCTACCTCATACATTATATTAGTTATATAACCCATATCAGGATAATAATGTAATATGGGTGAGTGAATCATATTCTACCACAAGTACTTGTAAAATGCTATACTATTTTGTAAAATTTTATAAATTTTTATTATATTATGGAATTTACTGCATAAAAATAGAGACCGTTACGGTCTCTGAATAGCTGTATATTGAGTTGAGCCTCAGTCAAGCCCCTCGAGGTTGAATTCAGGAATGTACTCCTCGCAGGCGGAGTCGCGCTCCTGGACGTAGCCGTGTTCAAAGCCCAGCCTGTAAAAGCAGTCCAGCACCTTTTCATACTCCCTTCGGATAATGCGGCGGTTTATCTCGGGATATTCGGAGGCCCTGTAATATGGGGTATACTGGCTCATAAGGCTGATATAAATATCGCCGGGCAGATTCTCCCTGATCCACTTCAATATTTCGACCGATTCCGACGAAAGTCCCGGCAGGATGAGATGCCTGATAATAAGACCGCGCGTGATGAGGCCATCGCCGTCAAATTCGGGAGCGCCGACCTGCCGGTACATTTCCAGCACAGCCCTGGAAGCCTTCTCGAAATAATCCGGGGCGCCCGAATACCTCCCGGAAATCTCGGGGCTGAAGTATTTCAGGTCCGGGAGGTATACGTCCGCTATTCCCTCCATGACGGCGAGGCCCTCCCGGCTGTCATATCCGTTTGAATTGTATATGACCGGTAGCTTAAGTCCTTCCGCCGCCCGGACAGCCTCCCTTATGCTTTCCGTAAAATGCGAGGGCGTCACAAGGTTGATGTTGTGGGCCCCCTTTTTCTGCAGGGAAAGGAATACCGCCGCCAGCTGTTCAACCGTCAGCTCCCTTCCGAAATTCTCATGGCTGATCCGGTAATTCTGGCAGTATACGCATTTAAGATTGCAGCCTGAGAAAAACACGGTCCCCGAGCCTCTTGTCCCGCTGATGCAGGGCTCTTCCCACATGTGAAGGAAGGCCCTGGCGACGACGGGGTTCCCCCCCATCCCGCAAAAGCCGTCCGGCTTTTCCCTGTCGGCATCGCATTTTCTCGGGCATATGGCGCACGGCATTTCAAATCCTCCCTTACAGCCGAGATATTCCCCTGCTTATGGCAATTTTAGCTTTACAATACATCCAAATAAAAATATAATAATGTTAAATAAATTTTATGTCAATATTGCAAAAAATAAGGAAAGTACATAACAGGCGGGAGGTTGTCCATGCGAATCAGCGGCGTTACCTTTGCAGTCCGTAAGACCCATAAAACCAGGAATATCGTTTTAACAGCCGTAATACTGCTTCTTCTGGCGGTCCTTGCCATCGTCATAATTTCAGCGTATCAGGGCTGGAACCTCCTCCATCCGGACAAAAAGGACCTGGATACCTTCTCGTCAAATATCGTCCCGGAATACAGGGACATAAGCTTCAGAGGCACTGACAGCAAGCTCGTGCTGCAGGGCTGGCTTTTTCCGGCCAAAAACAGCGACCGGACGGTTATCATGGCGCACTCATACGGAAGGAACCGGCTTGAGTTCGGAGTCCAATCCATTGACATGATAAAATTTTTCATGAACAAGGGCTACAACGTCTTTACCTTTGATTTCAGGAACTCCGGCAGATCGGAGGGCGAAGAGTCCACCCTGGGCTACAATGAGAAAGCTGACCTGCTTGGCGCAATAAATTACGTAAAACAACAGGGCCACAAGCATATCGTGCTGCTGGGCTTTTCGACGGGAGCTTCCACAAGCATCCTGGCGGCGGCGGAAAGCAAGAATGTCGACGCGATCATAGCCGACACCCCGTATTCCGACCTCGGCGGCTATCTTGAAGAAAGCCTGAATAAAAAAACGCACCTCCCGGCATTCCCTTTCAATAAAACGATCCCCATCTCCATGGAAATCATGGGCGGCATAGACGCTGCAAGCACGAGTCCCATAAATTCCCTGAAGGAGCTGCCGCCTGCCTGGCTGCTCCTCATCCACGGCCAGAGGGACGCCGAAATTCCGGTCGAAAACAGCAGGCGGCTCTATACGGCCTATTCGAAGCTCAACCCCGGAAAAACGGAGCTGTGGGAAACGGATGCCGAAGGGAGCAACGGAAGCTACGCCGCCTATCCCGAAAGGTACCTGGAAAAGCTATCTTCTTTTCTCAGCCAGGTATACCCATAAACATATAGTGCGAACTACCTATAGTTCCCCTTGCAATAATATGGTAGAATTATATTGTATTATGTCTATCTTTTTATGTGCATTTGCGAGGAGGTGAGCAGGATGCCGGGTTCCGTTTATGGTATTAACAACTACAGCAGCCTTTTTCTTTCACCGTTGAAAAGCTATCAGGTCAGCCCTATAACCAGCCTGATGTACGGGGCCCTTTCCTCACGCATATATGCGAAAACGGTGGCGAAGAACACGCAGTCTACGGTTTCGTCATACCTCTCCTCAATGAACACCGTCGCTTCCTCCCTTAAGTCCGCGGCCAAACCGCTTTCGACATCGGGGACCGATTCAAGCTTCACACAGAAAACCATCGCCTCTTCGGACAGCGGCTCCGCGACCGGGACCGCAAGGTGGAACGCCGACATTAAAACATATTCGCTTACCGTATCCAGGCTGGCAACCGGCCAAACAAACAAGGGCGGTGAGCTGTATTCCGACAGTCCCTCTTCTTTTTCGACGGGCCTGAACACCTTTACGGTGAAATCGGGAAACACCGAGAAAACCGTGGCCTTTACCGTAAACGGCAGGGACACAAACCGGTCGGCGCTGGACAAAATGGCTACTGCCATCAACAAATCCGGAGCAGGCATAGCCGCCTCCGTAGAAACCGGCTCAAGGCCCGGGACGGCATATATCAGGCTAACCTCGGCAAAGACCGGGACAGACGCCGCGTTTTCGTTGGCGGATACCACCGGAAATGCCGTTTCGGCGTCGGGTGCGGACGCAGTGGCGTCCAATGCGCAAAATTCGCTTTATACGCTCGACGGCAGGCAATACGAAGCACAGTCGAATACGGTCGACATAAACAACGGCAAGGCGTCCATCACCTTTAACAAGGCAGACAATAAGGAAATAAAGCTCTCCGTAGGCTATGACGCCAAGGGAATGCAAAACGATATCAAAAACTTTGTGAAGAAATACAACGAAGCGGCGGCGCTTTCGGCAAGCTACTCCGGAGCCCTTCAGGGAGCCGGCCTGCTCGGAGCGGAGCTTCAAACCGTAGTAAGCTCCAGGGAGAACACGCTGGCAAATATAGGCATAACCAAAAACAGTGACGGCACGCTGAAAATAGATGACGCAAAGCTCGCAAGGGCTTCAGAAAACAACCCTGCCTATGTCCGGGACGTATTTTCGGGCCAAGGAGGGGTAGCGACTAAAGCATATGGCAAAGCGAACGAGATCCTGCAATCTCCCATGAAGTATTCAAATCCCGGCCTTTCCACCGGCAATTCCGGCAGCTACGGCAGTATGTCCTACGCTTCGCTGCTGAAAAATTCGCCCGGTCTGTACAACGGCATGATACTGGATTTGCTTCTGTAAAAATATAGAAAAATAAGCAGTTCGGACTTTAAGCCCGGACTGCTATTTTTATTATGCTTTCATTTTTTCTTGTCGATAAAGTACGACGGCGGCTTTAAAGGTGGCGGCGCATAAACTGAATTCACCCTCTTGCCCTGGTTCAGCTTTTTGATCTCGCTGCCAAAAGAGTCCAGAAGCCTCTTGCTTTTCTCGCCGTTTACCTTCTCGATATCGCCTATGGCGGTTATAAGCTTCAGGATGCCGGCCGTGGTTTCTTTCAGCTGCGAGGCTCCGGGCATACCCGAAGCGTCAAGCTCCGAAAGGCTTTTGACCTTCAGAGTGGATTTCAGCCTCTGGAAATATACGTTGAATTCCTCATCCAGCTTGTCGACTGCGTCGATTTTCGTCTGTTTGTCTTCGATGAGCTTCTGCAGCTTCTCAAGATCTTCCCCATCCACTGCGGCGGTCTGCAACCGCGTCAAGTCAAGTATTTCCTGAAGAAGGCCCCGCTTTTTTTGCAGCAGCCCGTTAAGCCTGTCCATGTATTTTTCATGCGTAGAATCCATAACGTTACCCCTATTTTACAACCTGTGGCTGCGGTGGCTGCTTAACCTGCTGTTTAGCAAGCTTCATCGCCTGAGTCCAGGTGTCGCGGAGCTCCTTGGCGTAGCCCAGCATTTCTGCAAGGATGTCTTTGTCCTTTTTAATATTGGCTTCTATCAGGCGCCTGTACATGTATTCATAAATAGAATCAAGCCCCTGCGAAACTGTATATTTCATATCGAGCGTCGACCTGAAGTAGCTTAATATGTCCTGAGCCCTGATTATACTGCTGTTCGCTTTGCTCAGGTCGCTTTCGTCAAGATGCGCCCCTGCCTGGAGGATAAACTTTACAAGCCCGTTGTACAGCATCAGTGTTAAATCTTCCGGTGAAGAGGTAAATATCGAGTTCTCTCTGTATTGACCATATGCCTTATTCAAAGCCATCCTATTTTCCCCCGTTTATATAATTTAATGCCCCTTCTGTATATCAACCCGCAGAATTGCTGAATTGCGAAGCAAGCCAGCTGCTCTGCGTGTTCATCCTTGACAGTGCCGCTTCCATGGCGGCAAACCTTTTGTAATAGTTGTTCTCCTTTTCAGTCAGCCTTTCGGTGAGGTCGCTTATCCTTTTATTATAATCTTGAATCTCATCATAATAAAAATTGTCGGTTTCAGAGGCATCGCCGACAATACCCGCTTTTTGAAGCAGGATCCCCTTGTCTCCGTTGATATCTCTCTTCGTGCTGATATTATCCTGCAGTATATCGTAGATCCTGTTGATAATGCCGCTTTCCTTATACCGTGTGCTTCTGTCGTCCGCGCTTGCATCACGGGAATATTCCGTGGTGGATTCCTGGGAGAAAATATGCATCACCTGGTCCGGGTTATTCCTGATTGCATCCTTCAGCTTGTCCTCATTTATATTGAGCTTACCCATCTCATCGTAGGTCCCTGTCGTTATCCCAATGGACGATAAGCCTCCGGATACCCCCTGGATACTGTCCGAAAGAGTCCGCCGTATATCAAAGGCAAGCTTGCTTAGGATGCTGTCGTTCTTCAGCAGGCCGGTTTTTGCTTTCTCCTCCCATTTTTTGATATCATCCTCGCTCATTTCTTTCTTCTGTGAATCGGTGAGCGGTTGATAATCCCTGTCGTATTTCTCCGCAAGCTCCGAATTGATTTTACCCATCAATTCGTTGTACTTGTCGACAAAGTCCTTAATGGAATTGAAGGTGGCGTCGACATCGCGCGTGAGCTCGACCGTTTTCTCCACTCCGGGGTCTGCCTTGATGAGCGTATAGGTGACGCCGTCGACCGAAAAGGTATTGCTTGCCCGTGTGCCTGCTATATTGTCGATCTTAAAGCTTGCGTCCTGTCCGTTTTCAAAGGAGGTCAGCTTGGCATTCGCAAAGAAATTGCTGCCGTTATCATTAAGCGATATACTTGCCTCACCCGTATTTTTCGACGTCAGTGTGAATTTATCGCTATACTGGCTGTAAGAAATTGTCACGCCTGCCTTGCTGTTATTGATTTTCGTCAGTAAGTCCCCAAGGGTGTCGCTTTTAGAGGCGATGATCTCTTCGCCATTTATGGTGAGCTTGAGATTTCCGTCGGCATCAAAGGTAAGCGGACCAAAGCCATCAACAGCGGTGAGCTTTTTCGAAGCCCTTTCCAGCGTATCGGACAAGGAAAGCTTGTTGCTGTCTCCCGATGTAAAGCCCAACCGGGACAGGACCTCGGTATTCTTATAGGAATTGGATAAAGAGATTTCTTCTACGTTTTGTCCCCCTCCAAAGGTCAGCTTGCCCCCGGACTTGCCGACTGAGATTTTACCAGTGCCGAACTTTGCATCTATTTTTGCCTGGATATCGGCCGCCAGCTCATCGATATCATTATAGACTTTTGCGCTTGTCCACTCGATATTGCCGGATTTTCTTGTCCCGGCCTCGGTAAAGGTGATATTAAGCTTCCTGCCGCTCTGGATATTCAGAGGGAAGGTCACCGGAGTATTTGACTGGATCTTTAAATCCTCCAGAAAATTATCCGGAAGGAGATTTGACGACAGCGTAATTACATCCGATTCATTGGCGGATGAAAACACGATCTTGCCGTCGGCGTCCGCGGATACCGAAACGCCTGAAAAAGCCTGGCCCACCAGCTGCTTCAGCTTTCCGTCCGAACCGTTTCCTATTATATCCGAAGCACTTGTGTAGTTCCCTTGAGGAAGGGTTATCACCTTGCTTATACCGTTATAGGTCAAAGTAAAGGAATTGTTCAGGCTGTCTATGTCAAACGTCCCCACTGCATTCCCCGAGAGCGGCTTTGTCGCCGTATCCGAAGCATTGACCTTCGCAGCCGTGGCTATCCTGTCCACAATAATTTTGTGGTTGTAAACAGACAGGGATTCCCCGCCGGTGGCTTTAACCACGCTTTCGTCGCTGGATTTGGAGGTGAACTTCTGATAAATCGACTCGGACCTCATATTGGATGCGGGCTTCAAAATATCGAAAAAGTCCGTCTGAAAGCCCTGCAAAAGACTAGCTATACTCCTGTACGCATCCGTTTTCCACTCGGCCAGCTGCTTGCTCTGCATCAGCTTGTCCAGCGGGACCCTCTCGGCCTTCATAAGGTCGCTGATTATCTGGTCGGTATCCATACCGGAGCTCAGTCCGGTTATACGCGAGGTCGTGTTTGTAAAGAGGTTGATACTGCTGGTTGCCATGTGATCACCGCCTTTCGTCTACTATGAGGCCTACCATCTCCCAGATCTTCGCCACCAGGTCCAGAATCTTTTCGGGGGGGATTTCCCGGACGACCTCATTTGTCTCTGAATCTATTACCTTTACCATGATCTCTTTTGTTTTTTCGTGAATGGAATATTCGAACTTCCTGTTTGAAACGGAAATGGCCTTGTTTGCCCTTTCAATAGCTTCAATAACAGCTTTGTCGGATATGGAAAGCTCTCCCCGCTTTTCCATTTCCGTAAGCTGGACTATGTTCAGCCCGTCCGGCATTCTATCCTTTGTATCACTCTGTATGTCTTTAGCAGGAAAATCCGCTTTTTGCAGCGGTGTGAAAGAAACATTGGTAGCATCCGTGCCGTCAATCTTCATAAAAATCCCTCCATGATTTTTTTACATATATTATATCGGAAAAAAGCGGAAAAACTTTATGCGTTTCTGCACTTTGTGGCCGGTATAAGCC
>JAEZJL010000066.1 GCA_023415815.1 Bacillota bacterium
ATGGTGTGAATGCGGTATGAGCGTCTTGAATGAATGGGCCTGTGAGTGCGGTCCGAACAGGAAGGGTCATTTACTCTGTTAAAGAACCCGATATTCGCAGGGTATGCTCTTCACCTATTAGGAACTGCCGGGGATCCGTCCCGTTACCAGCAGGATGCAGATAATGGTCTGTGAAAACAAGTCGGGCTGCAGCCTTTGAGGTTGCCGAGCCAATTTGGGTGGTACCGCGGAAGATAGCCTTCCGTCCCTTAGTATTCTGAGGGATGGAGGGCTTTTTTATTTTGAAAAATTTTTTAAACGGAGGAATTGCAATGAATTTGAAAAAGAGGATTTTAACAGGCGACAGGCCTACTTCCCGGCTTCACATCGGCCACTATGCGGGCAGCCTTGAGAACAGGGTGAGGCTCCAGGATGAATATGAGCAGTTTGTCATTATTGCCGATGTGCAGGCCCTTACAACGCATTTCGAGCACCCTGAAATTCTTGAAAAAAACGTATTTGAGCTGTGCATCGATTATCTGTCCGTAGGGATAGACCCGGAAAAATCACATATTTTTGTGCAGTCCATGATCCCACAGATAGCCGAATTGACAGTATTCTATTCCATGTTCGTGATGGTAAACGCCCTGCGGCACAACCCGACAATAAAAACAGAAGCCGCGCAATACGGTTTCACCGATCTGAGCTATGGCTTTCTCGGCTACCCTGTGAGCCAGGCTGCGGATATCACCTTTTGCAACGCCGACCTGGTCCCCGTCGGCGAGGATCAGCTTCCGGTGGTTGAGGTCACACGCAAGATCGTCCGCAGGTTTAACAGCTTGTATGGAATAAGGCGGTCTCCCGCAGGAGAGCAGGCTTATGAAACGATCCTGAAGGAGCCCGACACCCTGCTTGGTTCCTGTCCGAGGCTTATGGGCCTCGACGGGAGCGCAAAAATGAGCAAAAGCATGGGAAACGCCATCTTTCTTTCAGACGATGAAGAGACCGTCCTTGCCAAGGTGAAAACCGCAGTCACCGATCCGGCGAGGATAACTCTCAAAGATGCGGGAAACCCGGAGGTCTGTATTGTTAACGGGTATCACAAGGTTTTCAATCCCGGCGAGCACGGCGATATCTGCTCCATGTGCCGCAATGCCGCCGTCGGCTGCACCGCTTGCAAAAAAAGGCTTTCCGAGGTGCTGAACGGCTTTCTGGCTCCGATAAGGGAAAAGCGGAAGATACTTGAGGAAAGGCCCGGATATATAAAGGACATTCTTCAAAGCGGCAGTGAAAAAGCCAGAGCGGAAGGAGCGATTACCCTGGGGAAAGTCAAGGAGGCCATGAGCATATCGTATTTCTAGGCCTGTAATAGGGGCAGACTCACGGTCTGCCCCTATTCATTCCCTTTTATTTACCGGCGTTTTGATGAATCGGGTAGTACTAAGACGCTTTGGGAGCGACCCTGATCCAGGTTTCACAGTAGCATTTGCCGGACCCGGGATTGCCGTAATACATCTCCAGCTCGAAGCCGTTCACCTTTTCGTAATTTGCGGTGGGCAGCCAGTCTGTGTAAACACGCTTGATCAGGTCCTGGATGACTGCGGTCGTTTCCTCCTCCGTATGCTCTCTTGATTTGAATATAGCCCATGTAGCCGCCGGAACCTCAAGAACCCTGTAGCCGTCGGTATTGCTTTTATCCGCCTTAAATGCGAAGAGCATATACGGAAATGTACTCCCGCCGGTGCTGCTGTAATCGCAGATCGCGTTGACCGGCGTCAGGTCTCTTATGCCGTTAAAATTCGTCGACTCACCGAGTCTGTCCATCCTCCCGTCCTTCATAGCCTGCGCCCAGAAGTCCGGTATGGCCCTCAGGTTTTCGCCGTTTTCCGTTGTAAAAATCTCCTCAATGCCGTAAACCGTGAAAGCTTCCTTTTCAATGATCCGGTAATCCATAGCGACATCTCCTTTAATCGTAATATGAAAGGAAATACGCGGATAGGCCTTCAGCCGCACACCTTTATCGCGCGCCAATGAAGGTGCGGCTCCGTGCTGGTTCTGGAACGCACGGGCGAATGACACGGGCGAATCATAGCGGTACTTAAGCGCGAGATCGATAACTTTCACATTACTGTTCTGAAGCTCAAAGGCGGCAAGCGTGAGCCTTCTTCTGCGAATATACTCCGACAGAGGTATGTCGGTGATAAAGGAAAACATCCTCTGGAAATGATATACCGAGCAGCAGGCAATCCTTGCGACCTCTTCATAGTCGATCTCATCTGCAAGATGCTCCTCTATGAAGTTCAGCGCGCCGTTCATTCTTCCAAGCCAATCCATAAGCGGTACCCCCTTCATTTACGAGTATACAGGGAGACAAAAAAAGAATCGCAACTTTTGATGCACGAATTTGTTTGTTTCTGATGTACGGCAATGCGCTAGCTTCAGCCTCCCGGTATCAAATCCATTACATCCCGCCGCATGCTCAGGGGGACGTCCTTCGTAGGCTTGCCCAGCCGGACCAGCATCTGTATGGTTCCTCCGTCAGGAGCGTAGTCGCGGTGGATGCCTTCGTATACTTCTTTCATCTCGGGATATTCCTCCAGGGGTTGGCTCAGCGGCTGCACGGCAAGGCCCAGACGGCCGGCCGTCAGCACCAGCCTGCTGTATGCCATGCCGCTTTCGACCTGCTCCCGGCGGCTGTTGCCGTCCGTAAGGATCATGGCAAAGGCGGGCGTATTGTCCACCGCCTTCCGTGTGGAGCTTATAAACAGGTCCGATGCGGCTTTGCCGCTGTTCATCGAAGGAAAGAGTGTAACCAGTCCCTGCATGAGATGCCTCATAATGCCCGAAGTACCCTGCCCTTCGACGGAAAAGCCATAGCGGTATCTGTTTTTTTGGTATTCGTTGGCGCGGAAGATGAGCTCGGTTTCCCGCATGACGCGGTCAACGCCCGCTTCGACAGCCGCCCCTTCCATTGCATAGCTCCGCAGCCTGCCGGTATTTTCCCCGTCCTGAAAAATCTTTACGCTTATACCGTCGCCGGCGCTTATGGCTTCCAGCTCACTTATCTGTTCGGGGGTCAGCCCGGCGGGCTGATATTCCGCCCTGTTTGTGTCCGGCAAAAACATTGTGTCATATAAAGGGGAGCTTTGGGGTTCCCCGTTTGCAAGGGTGATCTTCGCAACCGGCCTGGCTTGCATGCTCTCTAGAAGTTCACCTTCATTATAGCCGCCCTCCGGGAACAGCTCGATCACGGCCCGGCGCCCGGATTCATCTCCTGCGATATCGACGTATTCCAGAAACGTACCCTGCGAAATCATCATCTGCCGCGCAAAAGGGTCTACCCGTCGGGTCAGACGCCCGCTGTCCGCATACAGGTAAAATACCATGGGATTCTCCGCGTCCAGCCGGATTTTCCACGGCTGCATGTTGTGCCCGTTAGCCGCCAGCATACCGTGAGCCGCAAGGCTTATCCTCGGGTCGTCAAATTTTTGCGGGTAGGTCTTCTGCCAGGGCTCCAGATACTCCTGCCTTTCAAAAATCCCGCTTATAATCAGCAGGGCCGCAAAGGCCATGAGTAATAACGCGCCTATACTTAACAGCATAATCTTCATTTTTTTCTTAGCCGTCCCCCTGCCCATCAATGCTCCCCTCCGCCTTCCGTTTCAATCGAGCCAAGGATAAGCTGAAAAGCAGCCGTTACCAGTTCCTCCGGCTCCGTACCGTGATAATTCCTGATATACTTCTCCTTCTTCTTTGCAGTATTAAGCACGCCGATCATGCAGGCCCATAAAACAAGCGCCGTCTTTACTACATCCAGACCGCCGCGTACGGATCTTTCGGCGATACCCCTTTCAAGCGCCGCCGTCAGATATCCCAGAACCCGCTCCCCGAGGGCGTAACACTCTTCCCGTGCTTTATCCGGAATTCCCTTGCGGAAGTCGAGCTCGCCGTTTTCATATTCCATGATCGCCTTGAGATATTCCGGGTATTTTCTGCCGAACCGGTAAAGCGTCAGGGCCATTTGTCTTATCTCGTCAACCGCGCCGCCCTTAATTTCTTCCAGGTCCTCCTTCAGCATATTCAGCAGGAGCCTGTAGCCCCTTGTCATGATTTCAAAATATATCTGCTCCTTGCTGTTGAAATAGACATATACCGTTCTTTTGCTGAACTCGGCTTCCTTCGCCACATCGTCCATCGTGGCGCTGGCATATCCCTTTGTAAAGAATATCCTTTCAGCCGCTTCAATTATATCGTTCCTGCGGATTTCCTTTCCCTTTTCCCTGCGTTCGCTGGCTCCCAATGATTTCACTCCCCAAATTCACTTGCGTGCAATAAAGTAAACGTCTAGTTTACTTTATTGTATAACATATTTTGTCCGATAGCAATAGCCCTTTTATAAAACCACGGCTGCATTAAATCCCTACGAGCCTGTGGACCTGTAATGCTTCAATCCGAACCTCCATACTAAAAGGCACGGGACGATAAACAAAATTCCATACAAAGGCGACAGCATGCATAGGATTTGGTTATCCTCCGCCCTGCCCAGGACAAACATCAGAGGGAAATAGTTCATGCTTCCGAAGGGAATTACGAAGGTAAAGAAGCGTGTTATCCATTTTTTATAGATATCCAGCGGATACTGGGCCATTTCCCTGCCGCCGTCGGTAAAAATGTTAGCCACCTCCAGACCCTGTATCGTCCAGAAGCAGAGCGTCGCCGCAAGAATAAATATGCCGGTGAAGGTAAAAACGCCGCTTACGATCATAAGCATCAGGGTAACGGCTCTGGCAGCATTCCAATCTATATTCACATTTAGCAGCGCCCACACAAGTACGCCTATACCCTGCAGCAGCCTGCCGACGCGCGTGAATTCAAACCTGGAGCCCATGACCTGCAAAATCGTGCCTCTCGGCCGTACCAGCACCCTGTCGAACTCTCCGGCGGTCACAAGGCTTGAAAACGAGTCGAAACCCCTTGCGAAGCATTCACTGATGGAAAACGCCATGTGCACGACCGAAAAGCACAGGGCTACCTCAAAAAAGCTCCAACCCTTTATGCTTCCGAACCTCTCAAACAAAAGATATACCCCCGCAAGCACCGAAAGAGGCAAAAACAGCTGGCCCAGGGCAAGCAGCCAGAAGGATACCCGGTACTGGGCCTGCGCTTTCAACAGGATAAATAAATATCTGAAATATAGCCTCATTTCCTCATCCCCCCTGCACCACAACTTTTTTCAACACTCTTACAAGCAACGCCCTGCCTGACAGAACAAGTACCGCCAGCCAGATTACCTGCGTAAAAATGCCTGGCACGGCGTCATTGACCGGGATATTCCCGCTGTATATCCTGAACGGCAGATCCGACGCCAGCCGGAAGGGCAGAATATAGGAGATGGTTTGAAGCCAGCCCGGCATGAGGGGTATAGGAATAATCAACCCCGCGAAGAATTCACCCAGAATGCAGAACATCAAAAGTGACCCCATCGGCGACATCGTTTTGAAAACAGAGATGTAAATAAACATGGATATTGCCGCCAGCACCAGCAGCCCGAGCATCAGAGCGGTAACAAAGAGGACAAAGGCCGTTATGCCGGCGGGTGCGGACAGCCTGTACGGCTCCGGAAGCATAAAGGCAATCAGCAGGATGGGCAGGCACCGCAGCATGGCGCCGGACAATCTCTGCGCTATGAGCTTTGCATACCAGAAGCCGTATATATCGCATGGCCGGCACAGCTCATAGGCAATGTTGCCGCCGGTAATCAAATTGAATATCTCATTGTCCCTGAACCAGAGCATTATGAAAACAAGGAAAGCCTGCTGAAGCCACAGATAGTCGATCAATTGCTCCAGGGAAATGGGCTGGTCAGCTCCCCCATTCTGATAGAAGGCTTCGTAAATCATGATGAACATGAAGCCCCAGAAGAACTGAGTGACCATGCCGGCCAGAGCGGCGGTCCTGTATTGCAGTCCGTTGATCAGGCGCATTTTGAATACTGAAAAATATACCTTCATATCTTGTACTCCTTGTAAAGCTCCACAATGATTTCTTCAATCGGGGGATTCTCGACCGTGACATCCAGCAGCTCCAGCCTGCCGGAAAGAACGGATATGACGTCCGAGACCCTCGCCCGGCGGGTATCGATGTAAAAGCTCGCCCTTTCGGGCGACCGGGAAAGCAGCTTTGCCCCTTCTATTTCCGGCAGGCTGTCATTTTCCATATAATCTACCGTTACGGTCTTGCCGGTCCCGAACCGGCTTCTCAGGGTATCAAGCACGCCGTCATAGAGTATCCGGCCTTTTCCTATGAGCAGGATGCGCTCCGCCAGCGCTTCGATGTCGTTCATGTCGTGCGTGGTGAGAATTACCGTGACCCTTTTCTCCTTATTGATGCTCTTTATGAACTGACGCACGGCGATCTTTGATACTGCGTCAAGTCCAATCGTGGGCTCGTCAAGGAAGAGTATCCTCGGGCTATGGAGCAGGGAAGCCGCGATTTCGCACCGCATCCTCTGGCCGAGGCTCAGCTGCCTGACAGGAGTGTTTACGACGCTTTTTATGTCAAGCGTTTCGATAAGCATATCCGCATTCTTTCCATACTCCCCCTGCGGTATTTTGTAAATGTCCCTGAGAAGCTCGAACGAGTCGATTACCGGCACATCCCACCAAAGCTGGGAGCGCTGGCCGAAGACGACCCCGATGTCTTTTACGTGGGCGATCCTGTCCTTCCAAGGAATACGCCCCATTATCCGGCATTCGCCGCTGTCGGGCTGCAAAATGCCGCTCATCACTTTTATCGTGGTAGACTTTCCCGCTCCGTTGGGCCCGATATATCCGACCACCTCACCCTCTCCGATATGAAAGGAGATATCCCGGAGCGCCCCTATCTCCGTATATTCCCTCTTAAACAGCGCCTTTGCAGCGGCTTTCAAGCCTGCGGAGCGCTTTGCCACTCTAAACGTCTTGCTTAAACCCTCAACAGCAATCATCCTGCACCTCCGGTTTTTATTCCCATGGGAATTCAATTGTATCCTACGGACGCTGAAAAGGAAAACCCGGTAAACGCCTGATCCTGATGTCCCAATGCTGCGGGGTGCGGTGTTTATTAACAAATCAATTTTCTCTTTGATTTGTTAAATATTACTTGACAGTTTGCCATTTTGAAGATATATTATATTTATAAATACGAATTCTACATAGGTTCGGCGATGCTTACAACAAAATCAGTTGGGAAAAACTGGTTTTTTTATTTGTGCGGGTTATATGGCAGGTGCGCAGTTAACCTAAGGGTGAAAATATCATAAAAGTCCCGGAGACGTCGAAACCTTGCTTTTTGCACATTTGGCCTTCCGATGGATTTCCCGGGAATACAAAAAAGGACTGCCCAAAATCAGATTTTATTCCTGTGATATGCTCCTCTGATTTTGACGCAGTCCTTTTAAAGCCATATTAAGCCTTTTTAAGCCATAATCACTTCTTCGCCAGGTTGAACCAGGCTGAAAGGCCGGGATAGATGGCCGAGCTTCCGAGCTCCTCCTCGATCCTCAGCAATTGGTTGTATTTCGCAACGCGGTCAGTCCTGGACGGAGCCCCGGTCTTTATCTGCCCTGAATTTGTGGCAACGGCTATATCGGCTATTGTCGCATCCTCAGTCTCCCCCGACCTGTGGGAGGTCACGGCGGTGTAGCCCGCCCTGTTTGCCATCTGTATGGCGTCGAGCGTCTCCGTTAGAGTGCCTATCTGGTTCACTTTTATAAGAATGGAGTTTGCCACGTCCATATCGATGCCCTTTTTCAGCCTCTCCGTATTCGTGACGAAGAGGTCGTCACCCACAAGCTGAATCCGGCTCCCGAGCCTCTCGGTAAGCATTTTCCAGCCCTCCCAGTCCTCCTCGGAGACGCCGTCCTCAAGCGAGATGATGGGGTATTTGTCCGCCAGGCCTGCCCAGAAATCCACCATTTCGTTTTTGGATTTTTTTATGCCCGACTTCCAGAAGAGATAGGTCCCATCCTCCTGGTACATTTCCGTGGCAGCTGCGTCTATTGCGATCCTGAAGTCGGCCCCCGCCTTGTAGCCCGCCTTTTCAACAGCCTCCAGTATGACCTGGATGGCCTCCTCATCCGTCTTGAGATTCGGCGCGAAGCCGCCTTCATCCCCTACGGCGGTGGAATAGCCCTTGCCGCCCAGGACCTTCTTAAGGCTGTGGAAGACCTCGGCGCACATCTGCAGCGCATGCCTGAAGCTTTCCGCCCCTACCGGCATTATCATGAATTCCTGTATGTTCACGCTGTTGTCGGCGTGCCTTCCGCCGTTGATTATGTTCATCATCGGCACGGGAAGCATTTTTGCATTCACGCCGCCGATATATTGGTAGAGGCTCAGTCCGAGTGCCTCGGCCGCCGCTTTTGCCACGGCGAGCGACACGCCGAGAATGGCGTTTGCGCCGAGCTTTTCCTTGTTTGGAGTGCCATCCAGCTCTATCATTTTCCTATCGATTGCAACCTGGTCGAAAACATTCATGCCCTCGACCTCGGGAGCTATCAGCTTGTTCACGTTCTCTACGGCTTTAAGGACGCCCTTCCCCAGATACCTGCCCTTATCGCCGTCCCTCAGCTCGATCGCCTCGAAGGCTCCCGTGGACGCTCCGGAGGGCACAGCGGCCCTGCCGATGAAGCCGCCTTCGGCAATAACCTCCACCTCGATGGTGGGATTGCCCCTGGAATCAAGTATCTCCCGCGCAAAAACGCTTTCGATTTCAAGATATTGTTTCATTGTATTTCTCTCCTTTCACTGTTTTATGGCCTTTATCCCATATACTAATCATACAGCAACAAGTATATATTATCCATTAAAACGGTGAATTAAAACAGGAGAATTGTTACGGGAAATGGGGACAGTTCTCAAATCTTAATATATCTTTGATTTTAGAGAACTGTCCCCAAGCTTCGTTTCAAAACGGTGATTAAAACAAAAAATTTTCTACATCCGGCCAACGGTTTTCTGCGGCGAATAGAGCACGATCCTGTCGCCGTCCATCTCCACCTTGACCCTGTTGTCCTTAAGGCCGAGGGCATTTATGTATTCCGCGGGTATCTGCAGCCTTCCGGCCTTGTCAAACACGGCAAGCTCATCATGGGTCTCGCCCTCGGTTCTGAACAGAGCGTCCCCCATTTCCTGCAGCTCCTCGGCATAGGATTTCTTTCGGATGAATTCGCTGCTGGTCCTGCCGTCCCTTATGGCAACGACCCTATCGACCATTTTTGATATCTGGCGGTCATGGGTGACGATTACGATCGTTATCCCGAAGGTCCTGTTCATTTCCCTGAAAACATCCATTATCTGAGCCGCGGTCTTGCTGTCAACCGAGCCTGTCGGCTCGTCGGCAAGCAGCATTTTGGGGTTGTTTGCAAGCGCTATCGCAATTGCGGCGCGCTGCTGCTCGCCGCCCGACAGC
>JAEZJL010000133.1 GCA_023415815.1 Bacillota bacterium
TAGTAACTCCTTCTTTCTTAAATATATATTGATTCTTATATATCCACGGGTTAATCCGTTTGATATCTGGTCACTCTCCTTTGCAGGAAGGAAAGCGCAAAATCGACCATCACCGAGAGCAGCGCGACAGACAGGCTGCCTACCAGCATCACGGAGATGTTCAGGGCTCCGATCCCCATGACGACAAACTCTCCGAGTCCGCCGGCGCCGATATAGGCGGCCAGGGTGGCGCTGGCGATGACATCCACCGAGCAGGTCCTGATGCCGGTGATCATGAGCGGCAGCGCCAGGGGCAGCTCCACCTTCAGGAGGATCTCCCTCTTTGAGAGGCCCATCCCCTCGGCGCTTTCTATCACGGATTTATCAACGTTTTTAAACCCGAGATAGGTATTGACGAGGACCGTGGGGACCGCATGCATCGAAAGCGCCAAAAGCGCAGGCCCGAAGCCGGTGCCCAGGATAGGCATTACGGCGATCAAAACCGCCAGGCTGGGGATGATCTTCAAAATGTTGAAAACGTGCATGATGCTTTCGGAGAAGGCGGCCTTCTTGGCGCAGAAAATCCCTAAGGGCACCGCGATTACCATACTCACCAGCAGCACCGTTATGCAGATCGCGGCGTGCATCTTTACCGCCTGTATAAACCTGTCCTGGTGTGAAGCGATATACCGGAGGATTTCCTGATAGAGCTCATACATAATATTCTATCTCCTCCCTCGTATCCTCGGCCGCCGGTATTTTTTTCTCCTGCGCGGGGGTCCGCCTGAACTCGGATATTGCTTTGAAGCGCTCCCAGGTTATCTTCCCGATGGCCCGTCCCTCCCGGTCCTCCACAATCATGTGACTGAGGCCTTTTTCAATGAATTTCCCCAGCACATGATTGAGGGTCTCATCCTTGCCGATGCGTATATCCTCCGAATCCGGGGCGGAGTCCAGCGGAGCGACAATGGTCTCCGCACGCAGCACCCTCAGCCTTTCAAGAATATCTTCCGCGGAAACCAGCCTTGCGACATACTCGTTGGAAGGATTGAACAATATGTTGTAGGGCGTATCGTACTGCTGTATTTTCCCTTCGTTCATGATCATGACCCTGTCGCCCAGCTTGAATGCCTCATGGATGTCGTGCGTAACAAAAAGGATCGTCTTTCCCAGCTTTTTCTGGATCACCAGCAGCTCCTCCTGAAGGTTCTGCCTCGTGATCGCATCAATCGCCCCAAAAGGCTCGTCCATGAGCATGACGGCCGGATCGGCCGCCATTGCCCTCGCCAGCCCCACCCTTTGCTGCTGCCCTCCCGAAAGCTGCCTGGGGTACCTTTTTTTATAATCCCATGGAGGCAGATGGACCAGCTCCAGCAGCTGCTCCACTCTTTCGTCAATGCTTTTTTTATCCCATTTGAGGATTTTAGGTACGGTGGCAATATTTTCAGCAACCGTCATATGCGGAAACAGGCCGATCTGCTGTATGACATAGCCGATTTTCCTGCGGTAATCCTCGACCTTCAGGCTTTTGACATTCTGGCCGAAAAACAGGATATCCCCGGAGGTCGCTTCATAGATCCGGTTGATCATCTTCAGCAGCGTCGTCTTCCCCGAGCCGGAGGTTCCCATGATGGTTACAAAGCTGCCTTCCTCTATCTCTGCGCTGACCCCGTCCACCGCATACCGGCGCGTACCGGGGAAATTTTTATAGACCTCCCGTAGTTCGATTGCAGTTCTTTTACCCATCTCTTGAATTCACCCCGTCTTATTCATTGAAGTTAACGCCCGGTGGTCCGGATACATCCGGCCCCACCCCGTCCGGCTAAAAAAAGCCATGTTATCAACCGTGTTCCTCGAGCGGTTGACAACATAGCCTCCAGTTGACTGGTCAACTATTTGCAATATATCAAACAATTCCTATCAGTTTATTAATATTTTAATGGGGCAGCGTCTAAAAAACGTCAAAACCTCCTGAAACAAGCGATTTAATCGCCGCCGCCCGGTAAGCGCTTCAGCTGGCGGATTTCATGGGCGTCCCTTGACAGACTGAAATATTCAACCGCCTGATGGATATAATATTCCAGGCTTTTATTCAAAAAATCCTTCAGGAACGTCCACTGGCCGGAATCCTGTCCGATCCTTATCCTGAGCTCCGCCTTGGTCTTGTATACCATCCCGATCTCCTTGGGATTTTTCAGTCTTTTCGAATCCTGCTCCGCCCTCAAAAGATATTTGAGTGTGTTTTTGTAATTGTATTCGTCAAAGCAAATCAGGCACATGAAAGACTCGGCGATGGACTTTCCCCAGATAAATTTAAAATGCTTGTAGATGTCCAGCGCCGTATTGAAATATTGTTTCGCTCTCCGGAAATCGCGGGTGTTATACGCAGCTTCACCCGCATTGACGCAGAAGATGGCAAGGCTTGTCAATATGTTCCTTTGCTCGCATATTTCAATCGCCTTTGTGTAATGCTTCAGCGCCTCCGAATACGAACCCTCCGATTTCCTGATATCTCCGATGTAGTTATATGCCGCCGCTATCGCAGGGGCGTACTGCGCCTCATCGCCTTTATCGGCGCTCAGCCTTCGGATGGATTCCCGTAAAAGCCTTTCGGCTTCGGCATACCTGCCCGTCATTTTTTTGTATAATGCCTTCAGCCTGAAAAAAACAGCCAGTTCCTTCGGATTGGAGCATTTCATCGCCAGCTCCATCCCACGGCCGACATATTCCTTCATGTCCGTTGAATTATTGGTTTGAATGCAATAATAAATCATCTGCTTATACCCTTCCAGCAGATAAAAATCATTGTCCTCAAGTTCCTTTGAAATCTCTATCATCTGTCCGATCGAGCGGACCCCGTTTTCATATTGTCCCGTCCGGATCCAGTATCTGCCCACCATATGCAGATAAGACGCCTTCAGTTCCGGATATTCCTTGCCGCCGAATGCTTCATCCCGTGCTCTTTCCAGAAGGGATTCTAGCTCCTTGAATTTTTTAACTATATTTTTATCATCCAGATACATCCGGCTGCAGGCGCCCTCCGAGTATTCCAGCACCGGAAACAACTCATGGCAGAAATTCAACTGGGCATTCAAAAGCCTGATTTTGTATTTTAAAAGGTCCCGGCCGTTCCCCGCGTTTGAAAAATGGTAGATCAATTGACGGCAGACATCGATGTCCGTCCTCTTATGGCCCAGAGTCCTTTCAAGCATTCTGCCGGCTTTATTGTGGAGGAGCTTTTTCTTTGCTTCGGAGAGATTCATATAGAGGAATTCCCTGAATTTCTGATGGGCAAATTTAAAGCTTGTATGCTCTCCCTGTAGCTCTTTTAAAATTTGCTTCCGCCCCAATTCCCTGAGGATGTTTATGATTTCAAGCGGGTCCCTGTCAGCCACGCCCTCCAGGACATCAAGCGGTATCTCCGCGTCAAATATGGAGCATATCTCGGCAACATCCATTTCCTCCGGGGGGATTCCCATAAACCTGCTTTTTAAAACGTCTTTCATTTTTGAAGTCATAAGGTTAACGCTCATATTCTGGTTTAAAAGGCTCAAGTACTCCTGTAAAAAAAAGGGGCTCCCTTCGGTTTCCTTATAGATCTTCAAAAGCTCGTCCTTTTTCAGGGAATATCCGGGCATCGCTTTTTTAAAAAAGCCTTCAACTTCTTTTATATCAAAGCGCTGAAGCTCCAGAAGGCATACTTTTTCATACCGGCGGGCCACCGTCAGAAATTTCTCCACTGCAATGCCGTAATCGTCCCTGCAGCTTAAGATAAAAAGGAATTTTTCATCAGGCAGGTCGAAGAGCATATTTGTCAATATCGACAGGCTGGTAGAGTCCATCCATTGGAGGTCTTCAAATATCAGCAGGACCTTTTTTTCAAGAAGCGTCTCCTGGGTAAAGCTAAGAATCAGCTCGCTTATCACCTCCGGCCTCAGCAATCCGGAATGATTTATCGTCCCCAGGGCAGGGCCGGCTTCCGGAAGCAGGCTGTTGATGATCCTCAGCAGCATATTGGAGGATTCCTTATCCTCCGTTTTAACCGCGTCCCATAGATTTAAAAGCATTTTTCTCCAGGGCTTCAAGGTATTCTCTGCTTCAAATTCATGGCAATTCACTTCCACCATAAGCGCATCCCCCGGCCGGACCATTTCTTTGAATCTGTCCTTCAGCCTGGTCTTGCCTATACCCAGCTCGCCCTTAATTACGACGGACCTATGAGCTTGATCGTTTCTGAGAAAATCCTGATAGTTATTCCCCATAAAGCTGATTTCGCCATATCTCCCATAAAAGATTTTCTCCTCCCTTTGAGCCGTTTTCCTTTCGTTTATTTTTTTCTGCGCCTCCCGGTATATCCGGACCGTTTCCGGCTCAGGCCCGATCGACAGTTCCTTATAAAGCCTTGAAGCTATCTCGTCATAGGCTTCTATCGCCCGCCTGAAGCCCCCCCGGCATAAAAAGCTCTCCATTAAATGCCTGTAAGCCTCTTCATTGTATTCATCCTCGCGGATCAAAAGCCTGGAATAATATTCAACCCTCTCATAATCCCCGTTTCTTTTTGCACCCAGCAGAAGACTATTGAGCCTCTCGCGGTAAATCGCACGGAGATTCTCCCTGGTGTCCAGCATCCAGCTTTCAAAGCCCTCGGAATCTTTTACGGCAAATCCCTTCAGAAATTCTCCCGCGTAGCGTTCGGTATCCTCCCCGGAGCATAGGAATGCGCCGACGTCTGTTTCAACGGCTATACTTGAGCTAAAAGCAAGCACCGAATTATTTGAAGAAGAAAATATATCCATGCCGGTAGTCTTCTTTATAGTATAAACAGCGTTCCTCAGATTTTTCCTTGCCGTTTCATCGCATTTATCTCCCCATAAAAGACAGGCCAGATGGTTTCTGTTTTCGCGCCCGTTCAGCAGCAAATAGATAAACAGCGCTTCAGCCTTGTTATATGGAAGCTTTATTTCCTTTCCGTTGCAAGAAGCACGGAAATCCCCGAATAATTTCGCTTTAATGCAATCCACGGCAAACACCTCCTTAAGCTCACGGCACCCTAATCTCCAGTATACATATCGGTTTAATAACATATACACATCATATCATTTCCTTTTGAAATTTTCAACAATAAGAAAAATGGACACACCAACCCGGCAGAGCCGGCGTTCAGCTCCGCTTCATTGGTAATAAAGGTGCAGGAGGTCTTTGAGGACAAATTGTATTTGCTTGATGGGGCTGGGTATCTCCACCCCGCTGGCCTTCAGTAGAGCAACAATAAAGGCAACCAGGAACAGGACGCAAAATACCGCCAGCTCTTTCCAATGCCTGCGGCGGATAAGCTCGGGGGCATCGCGAAGCGCCACGATGACAAATGCCGCAAGCAGCAAAATTATCATGCCTCCACCGCCTTGTTTTTTTTGAATAGATCCCGTAAAAGCGATGTGAGCAGGGCAATACCGGGAAGCAGGAGCTGGAAGATGGTGTTGTAAAAGGGCGCGACGGTGGGACCCCAGTGCGCGTTCTCCATGGGCGAACGGAAAATGATAATCGATAAGCTGACGATAATGGTGCCGATCGTCAGAACATACGGCTTATAGGAGCGGAGACCCAGCACATGGGCTAAGGCCAAAACGGTGGCATAAAATAAAATACTCACTTTAAAAAACTGTAAAAAAAGCAGCTCGATTGCGTACAGCACCTCCATCCTCGTCAGGATATTCGCTATATCGATCAGCTTTACCGCTTCATAGGAAGGGAGCGCTACGATGTTGATCAGATTTCCCAGTGTTACAATATCTCTTATCACTATGGCAAGCAATGTAATTCCCCCTATAAGCAGACCCAAAAGAAAGGATCTGGCCGCTTTATCCTGCTCTTTAAGGCAGGGCGCCATCATAAGGAAAACCACGATTTCACAGAACGGAATCACAGCTACGATATGCGTCCCCTGCACATATTTTACGGGCGGCAGTGTAAAAGCCGGCAGAAGATTGCTAAACTTCATATCCTTGACGAGCAGCACATAGATTAAAAAAATCACGATGAATGAAACAACGACAAACAAAAAGCTGAATCTCACC
>JAEZJL010000176.1 GCA_023415815.1 Bacillota bacterium
AATTCATGGATTCCTGCGAGCTGACGAGGTACGACCAGCTGGAAGCGGACTTTCAGAAAACTGATTCCTTTGTAGGGCTTGCCATAGACTATGAAGAGCTCTATGGCAAGCTGGAGGAATGCCTGACCGAAGACCAGCTGAAGCTGCTGAAGCAGCTTGAGGACGTCCTAAACAACATTGGCATCGAGCGGGGCTTCGCCTTCTACAAAAACGGCTTCATGGACGCTGCCGACATCATCCAGCTTGTGATGGGCAGCCGGAAGGACATAAAGCTCAATGTCCAGATCGTTTGATTTTGCCGGCAGATAACGGGGGCGCCTGTATCATTACAAGGCGCCTTCATGCTTTGCCGGAGCAAGCGGGGATGATTTTGCCTGCTGCCCTTACATTATCCGGCTTATCCAGTAAAATTTTATATTTAAATTTGACTCATTCGTGGAATAAATAGGTTATGCTTGAGTATTTATTTCACAGACATACTTGTGCAAATCCTGGTTTTGGATATAAATCGGTCTTATTGAAGTTTTCCAATCAACCGATAGTGGCGGCAATCATTGCGACCTCCACAAATAGCTTGTAGTAATATTCACCAGCTTCATAACGCTTGAACTGCCGGCTCACTTGTGTTAGGATGTTAGTTAGATCACCCGAACTCATGACAGCGCGCTGCTGTTTTTATAACAATGAGAAGGTAAGCATCCTGTTTTTTTCGGATATCACTTTATTTATAATTGGCAGGTAAGGCGGGTGAACAGGAGAATGGACATACAATCGGCAGTAAAATCAAGCTCTTGCGCGGAACAACCGATGGAGCTTTGCTTCCGGCAAACCAAAAGCGACGGGGCGTTTGATTTCTTTGAAGCGGATAAAGAGCTTGCCACAGGCCATGTGAAGCAGCTCTCGTTCAAAAACAAGTTTTTTATATCCCGTATGGACTACGCTTTCCGTTATCTCACGCGAAAGGATTATACCCTATCCAATCAGTTTATGGAGATTTTATACCTTGAATCCATAGAAGCCGAAAGCTGGGAGTACGAATTCGGAAAATTCCCGATGCAGGCAGGCATAAGTACTTACGTTAACCAGAAGCATCCGGGGAAGCTCATATTCTCTCCGGATACTCCCGTCAGGGGAATCCGCATTATGATTTTGGAAGAGTTTTATCTGCAGTATTTGCAGGAACGGTTTTCAGGCAATGCTCCGGATATCAACGCCCTTATCAAGATGAACTACAAAAGCCATCTTAACCCTGAGCTCCAGCTTGTCCTCAGGCAGATCAAGCATAGCATCGAATCCGGCGTCTCATCGGAATTGTATTATGAAGGCAAAATCATGGAAATCCTGTACCTGATTGCCGCCGGAGCAAATGAGGCGCATTCTCCGGAACATACCGACAGGCGTTGCCTGACGGAAGAGGATTTTGCGGCGGTCAACAAAGCAAAGGCGATCATTGACGCGCGTCTTTCGGCTTCGCCCAAAATTTTCGAATTGGCCTTTTTGACAAATACAAGCGCCGCCAAGCTGCAAAATGATTTTCAGCTTGCCTTTGGCAGCACGATTCACGGGTATGTGGTGAAAGCCCGGATGAAAGAGGCTTTGCACAAGATTGACAGTACCGGCGAGCCAATTTATTCAATCGCCAGAAGCGTCGGCTGCAAAAACCCCAGCCGGTTTGCGGAGCTGTTCAAAAAGGCCTACGGAATCGCTCCCATGGAATACCGCACTCTGAAAACCAACCGTTGAAAGGCTCTTGCAGGGAAGGGAGAAAAGCTTCATGGCGAGCTTTTTATATTCCATGTGTGATGCCGCATTGGAACTTGCTTGCATAAGGGCGGTGGAAAAACACAGCGGCAAATGGTATGATAACGACAAACAGGAATTTGTCTTATACTGAAACATGGAGGATATACAAGATGAATAAAGGGAAAGAAAAGCTTAATCTTCCTCATTCTTCAAAATGGATATCATATTTGTTTGTTTTATTAGCTATTTTACCCTTGCTCCTTATAATACTCATAAGTGTTTGGTTTGTTCCGCATTTGGGGGGATTTTCTATTTCGGATTTTTGGACGGATAAAGAAAATTTGCAGCTCCTGCAACTACGAATGCCCTCTATTAGTCAAGCATTCGGAAACCTCTTACTATATTTCATGGTGTGTACCTGCGGCGCTTTGTTATACTCGAAGCGTTGGGTAAAAGCAAGAAAAGGGTTTCTAATTGTAGCCATCATTTCTGGCATCGCAGCTTTTTTCCTGCATTCTATGGTTTGGGGAGTCGACCTTTTCATTCCCTCAAGCTATAGTCTGCTTTCGCCGCATAACAGAGCGTTAATAATATTTCCTGTCATGCAGGGTTCGCTATACGGTAATGGCTTTCTTATAGACCATTTGATATCCGTCGTTATCCATCTGTTTGCTCCACAAGTCTTACTTGCCATTGTTGTTTCTGTTCTCTCAATCAGAAAATATAAAAGGTCAGGCAATAAGTCGGAGTTATGATAAGCATAGCCGAAAGTTGACGAATTCCAATTTGCCGGAATGATGTAATTGCCCTTTGAGTAGCTGATACACGATATGAGCGCTTGTTCACGACGGATACAGAAAGACCAGCTATAAAAAGTCAATAGCGAAATCAAGAAAGATTGCGCAAAATTTCATCAATGAATAAACCGAGATTTGATGGAACGATTTCAGATGAAATGCTCTTGGTAAGGCATCGAACAAGACGATGAAATCCTCCCTGTCAACGGTTGTTTTTTATAGCGCGGTATTGTCAATCCTTTGCAGTGCCTCCCGCTTCATCGTGCAGCCTGCTGCCTGCTCTGCATTCCCAGACATGCCTCAATTTCTTGAAGAATGTAAAAAATCGTTGTATACTGGCGACATGTAGAATTTTTGCACATAGGGCGATAGATAAGCACTAAACCCCAATCCGGCAGAAAGAAGGAAAGCCGCCTGTGGTTATTGCCAGAGACAGGATTGAAGAAAGAATCGGAAAAACCATGGTTGGCCGCAGCCATGAAACAGAATTGTTCAAAAAACAATTCAGCCATGTTCTGGAAGGCGGTATGGGATTAACCGCCGTTTCCGGACGGCCCGGCATCGGCAAGAGCTTTTTCGTGGAGCGTGCCGCAGGCTTGTTTGCCGGCGGAAGCGCGACATACGTCTGTGGCAAATTCAGGCAATATGACCAAAGTCCGTTGATTGCCTTTTCGGAAATAATCGAACAGATGGTAAGGCATATCCTGACCCTGCCTGCGGAAGCCTTAAAGCATATCAAAAACGATTTAAACCGAAAATTAAACGCTGACTCCGGTATAATCCTGTCTGTCTGCCCTTATGCACAAATACTTTTTGAGACGCATAAAGCTGTTCACGCGGATAATCTGGAAAAGCTTAAGTACAGGGTCAGAAAAGCAGTCTATCAGTTTTTTGCAACTGTTTCGACAGCCCTGTTCCCGCTGATCGTGTTCATCGACGATCTGCAATGGGCCGATACCCTCTCCGTCAATATTATCGACATGCTCTGCCATGATTACGGGTACTTGAATTTGCATCTTGTGCTGGCCTGGCGGAATCATGATGCCGCCGGAGCTTATCTGAATCCGGCAAAATTGCCGAAAAGCGACGATATACTGATTGAACTCGGCGCACTTCAGCTTGAGGACATCGATCAATATGTCCGGCTGGTGTTCGGAGACAATATTGAACATAAGGAACACTTAATCAGGATCCTGTTCGGCCTGACCATGGGCAATCCGTTTAATATAGACAGAGTGGTAAAACTGCTGATCCAGCAGAAGGCTTTTACCTATTCCGCCCCGGGTGACAAATGGGTGCTGTGGCACAGCAAAATGGAAAAGCTGAACCTGCCCGCCGACATTGAACAGCTCATCCTGAGGCAAATCAATGAACTGGATAAGGAAGAGAAAGAGCTTCTTCTCCTGATCTCCTGCTGCGGAAATGCAACTGTTCCGCTGCTCAGGGCTTTGACGGGCACAGAAAGCGATTTGCTGGATTTTCGGCTGGACAAACTGTGCGGAAAATCTCTGCTGATAAAAAAGGCACCGGAGGACCCGGCACAGGACGCGGCCGTTTACAGCTTCCCTCACGATATTATCCTGAAGCTGGCCTATCAGCAGATGGATGCCGCAGAAAGGTCAAAAAACCATTGCCGCATTGCCGAAACCCTGGCATCCCTTCATAAAGAGTCACACGAGGCGAGCGTCAGGCTTTCCATCGCGGCTCACTTTTTGAAGGCGGACCGGGCCTTCGTCAGTCCGGATAAAGTAAAGCCGTGGGTCAATACGCTTTACGAGGCCGGCATTGCCGCAAAGGCCGGTATGGCGCCGGAGCAGGCGCTCAGTATATTCGAGCGCTGCGCCGACCTGCTTTACAGCGACGAGTCACAGGAAAAGAGCAGCCTTATGCTCCGTATCCAATTGGAGCTTTCGGAATGCCGGTTTATCTGCGGGCAGACGGAGGAAGCAAAGCAAAACTTTGAAGCGCTTATGGCGGAATACCCGGAGACGGAAAACCTGATCAAAATAAAAAGAGCGTACCTGCGCCTTTGCGCACGCAACGGCGACTTTGAAAGAGTAATGGTACTGGGCGTTCAACTACTTGCCCATCTTAATTTTAAGCTCGATCAGAAGCATTTGGTCCCCGATGTGATAAAAAGCAAGCTGCTTTTTACAGACAGGAAAATAAGCAGGCTGACAAGCGCTCCGGAAATCACGGAAACAAGGCGGCTTTACATCCTGGAAACGCTGACGGTGATGGCCCTTGCCGCAAACAGGACCGACGACAGGCTTTCGGCCATATTCGCCCTGAAGCTGGCCGTCCTTTCAGCGCGATACGGGAGCTCCGATTACGCCCCCGCGGCATACGCCGCTTACTGCTACGTCCTTTTCAGCGTTCTGCGGAAGCCGGAAAAAGGCAGGCAGCTGGAAAAAGCCGTCCTGGAGCTGATGGGGAAATGCGGGAATTCCGATTCAAAGTCCACCGCATGGTTTCTGCTCGGCGCGTTTACGCATCATCTGACAAATTCGCTGGAAGACACCCTGGAATGCCTGAAAAAATCCATCGAGGAGGGCGATAAAGAGGGCGGCTCGCTTTACAGCAGCTATGCCTGCGCCTTTATTATCCTTACAAAATACATGACGGGAAGGCCGCTCGGCGAGCTGCAGCAAACCATTGACGATTACCGCCGTCTGCCGAAGCGTCCGGACTACAATGTGGTTTTGTCCCTGTGCGACATATACGCAGGCCAAATCAATCAACTGAAGAACGGCGTTTTGCCGCCGCGGAAAGCGCCTTATGAGGAAGAGCGGGAAAGCGGGGACAAGGACCTCTTTGAGCTCACCATCCTGTTGACCGGAATTATCATAGAACTGGAGCGCCTGTACCTGGCAGGCATGATTGAAGAAGCCTACGCACTGACCGTCAGCATTGCGTCCGTAATGACTTCCTTTCTGGGGTTCATACTGGATGTGGAGTATATCTTCTGCAATATTCTCACGCGGCTTGCCATGCACCGTAATTTATCCGTGAAGGAACAGAGGCGAAATAAAAAAATCATTGAAAAGCATTTGAAAGAGCTGAAGTATTGCGTCGGTATTTACAAGGGCAATCACTACGCCCGCTATCTTCTGGCCCGGGCGGAATATGACGCCGTATTCCTGCCGGAAAGGGCTTCGGATAAGCCGTACCGGGAGGCGATGGCTTTCGCGCGGCAGCAGGGCAACCTTTCCCTGGAAGCGCTGGCGAATCTGCTGGCAGCGAGATATCATCACGAGGACGGCAGGCTTTCAGAATTTTATGCCCTGGAAGCCGTCAATCTGTATAAAAAATGGGGCGCCGACCATATCGGGGAGCTGATCCTCCGGAAGCTGAAGCTTTCCTGCGGGGAGGCAGCCGCTGCGAAGGGGCCTGCTCAGCGCTTTGACAAAACAGACGATCGGGAGAATAAAAGTCATGATATTTTATTCCATCTGGGTGAGATAGGAAAAATGAGCGGGGATGAGGGGTATCTGTATCTGCTCCGTGTTCTGACAGAGCAAATGGAGGTGGATTACTGCGCCGTCTTTTTTGAAAAATCCGATGAATTGTTTCTGGAATACGATAAGCGGAAGAGCGAGGCGGCCTGCGCCCATCCGGAGGGCATCAACCTGAACCATTTGGGCGGTCTGCCCCAC
>JAEZJL010000190.1 GCA_023415815.1 Bacillota bacterium
CTATATAATATACCGATGATAATGTATTATCTTTTAATATGAATTTAAATGTTCCCAATCACTTCATAATCGAATTTTATTTATCTCTTAACAGTCGTCCTTCATACTTAAACAAATAAATATTCAATCAAATATTGAATGTTTATTAATAAATCCGGAGCGGCAAAAGGAGATAACTATGTCTATTACAGCAAAACCAGGAAAAGTCATGTCAGTCGTTCTAGCAATAGCACTTTTGATAAGCGGTTTCAGTATACCTGTCAGTGCTGCGGAAGGAGACGAACCGGCCGGACTGTCGAGTCCTGCTCTGCATGTTATCCAGCTTGTTATTGACGGACTAGACGAGGCCCTTTATGCAAGGATCAAAAATGCGGAAGGAGGAGCGGCAACGCCCAACCTTGACAGGCTCATCGCAAGGGGGACAAGGCTCAACGACATCAAAACGGTCATCCCGGCGTTCGGCGGCCCGCAGGTCGCGGCATTGACCGGCGCAAGCACTACGGCGAACGGATATACCTACAGGCATTATGACCGTGCGACGAACAAGGTCGTTCAGAACAATTTCTCCATGCAAAGCGAAACGATTTTTGAAGCTTTAAAGCGCCAGGGCGGATTTTCGGTGCTGGCGACGGGCTGGACGGCAGGCAATGCGTCGATCAACGGCAGAGGCGTCACAACAACAACCGGCAGCGCCATCACAACCGACGGCGCCATTTTTTTGCTGAAGGAATACAATGTCGGAGCGCAGAACACTGCCATCCGTTTTAACACCATAGCGGACGACATCCTTGGCGCCCTTCACTCGGAGAACATCCCTTCCCTTATGTCGGGCTACAGCAATGACATCAGGATGGTCGGGTGGGAAAACACCACAGTCCGCGAAAACACCGCCCCTTACAAAGCGGCGCTGGAAAGCATTGACGCCAAGCTGGGCGAGATTCTGCAGGCAATAGAAGACGCCGGCATTGAGGACACCACGACGGTGATCGTCCATTCCCTGTCGGATTCCTCGATCGTGCAAACAAAATACACGACGGCAAATATGGCGACGGCCATTACGAGCGGCACAGGCGTGAAAACAGTCGAGATCGGAGACGCGACCTTCGTGCCGAAGCTGCTTGACGTGGCTTCCGACGCAAAGGCGGTCATCATCAAGCAGTATATCATGCACAACACACAGCTCTTTTTCACCAATAACGCGACCGAAGAGGATAAAACCGCGGTCATTAACTACCTGAGCGACAAAACCACTTCCGCGGGCGCAAACATAGCTTCGGTTTATACGCCCGAGGAGATCGGCATGGACAGGACCTTCTGCGACCTGTTCCTGGTCCCCAAAGACGGTACAAGCTTCGCTTCGACCTCTACCTACAACTACAAGACCGGCCGTTTCGGCAACGAAAAAATGTTTTTCGCAGCCGCCGGGCCAAACGTCCTTCCGGAAGGACAGATCCGGGGCGGAGGGACCGTTAAAGGCCTGGCCGCCACCATTTGCGCTCTGTTAGGCGCGCAAGCCCCCGCCGGTGCGGAGGAAGGCCCGTGGCAACTGGAGGACCTCTCGCCTGTCCCGGCCATAACATTTACCTCGCCCAGGGACAACTCAACGGTATACGGCAATCCGGTCAGGGTATCCGGATACCTGAACACTCCGTGCGAGCTTACCATCAACGGCCAGAATGTACCCGTCGACGCGAACAGCACCTTCAGCGCGGATGTCACGCTCAACGAAGGAGAGAATGAAATTACCGTCATCGCAGTGAATACCGACCGGATACAGACGACAAAAGTACTGCATGTAACCTATTTTGTCAGGCCGGAGCCTCCTCAGGGGAATATCGGGGTCTACATCAACTGGGACGGCTTCGCCGACTATTATCTGGACCTTGCCCGTGCGCAGGGCAAGATTCCGAACCTCGCCAAAATCATCGACGAGGACGGAGTCTATTTCAAGAATGCCGCCGTGGTCACCCCCTCCATCACCAATCCCAGCCAGGCGGCCATTGCCGCGGGGGCGACGCCGAAATACACCGGCAATCACTACCGTTACTTCAATAAGGAACTCAACAAGGTCATCCAGGAGGAGCCCGCAAGGCTGGAGAAGGCGGAGACAATAGCTGAGGCGGCGGTCAGGCAGTTTTTGGACGTCATATCCATCAACCAGTTCGCCTTTGAAAACATGGGTACGTCTGCCAATACCGAGCACAGCAACTACGTAAGCGTAGGCCCGGACGGCGCCGCGCGCTTTGACGAGCTCATGAAGCTAATCCGTGAAAAGAAAACCTCCGACGGGATGACCTATGAGGAAATACCCAAATTTATCGCCCTGTACTGCGACGACCTGGACTCCATAGGGCATAACGAGAGCACGACCTACGGGCCGCTGGCGACGACCGAGGCCGAGAGGAAGCAGAAGGTCGTGGACAGGCTGGCGATATTCGATACGAAAATCGGCCAGCTGATCCAGGCCTCCAAGGACGCGGGTATTTATGACAGCATGACCTTTGCGCTCACCGGCGACCATGGCATGGCAAATTTCGGGATACAGGAAAGCCCCCTGGAGGAAAGCGCCACCACCATGCTCCCCGACCTTGTCAGCACCATCGAAGCGCTGGGCACGGGCTACAAGGTCGAATTCCTGCATCCTTCCGGAACCACGGTCCCGTCCGCAGGCACGGATATCGCGCTGGTTACGGTCGGGCTGCAGGTACAGCTGTCCTATGTCAACGAATTCGACAAACAGGTGATTGCAGAGAAAAATGCCAAAATACTGGAGGCTATCAAGGACAAGGTCTATGTAGGCGAAACCATGACGCCCGAGGGCATTAAGGCAAAGGGCAGCAAGGAGGGCTTTGCGGACCTCATCATTTCTCCCAGGCCACCGTACTTCTTCCACCTGCCTTCCATGAATGCGACAACGGCACGCGGGCAGCATGACAGCCTTGAGCCCGAATCGCAGAAGGCCGGCACCCTGATGTGGGGCAAGGATGTTAAAAAAGGCTACACCTATGAAGATGAAATAACCAATATCGACCTGATACCCACGCTGTCCTACCTCATGGGGATAAATCTGCCCATGGACAGCAACGGCAAGGTCCTGTACGGCGCCCTTATCGACAAAGCGCCGGCCGAAGAATACAGTGAAAAGCTTGAAGCCGAGACGGCACTTGTCAGCGGAGAGACCGAGAAGTTCGACAGTCAAATCCTCAGCGGAGGTATGGGCGTTTCCGTGCCGGACGTCAAACAATCCTACCTGGAGCTCGTCGGCACCCCCTCCGCCGCAAAAATAGATATCAGCTATGCGTCTTTGAATGATGTTGAGCTCAAGCTGTATATCAACGATAAGCCCATCCGGAATATCTTCTTCCCGGAAACAAACTCGGTTGACGTTTATGACACCAAGACGCTCAATCTGACCCTGGAAAAGGGAGACTACATCAAGCTTGCATACGAGAAAACAGTGACCTCAAGCGCGATCAGCTTCGATTCGTTCGACTTTATCGCGAATCAGCCGGAAGGAACGCCGGAGCCCGCTACGGGAAACCCCTTTGCAATCGTTGCAACCCCGTCCGAAGATTCCAAAACCTCCATGCGGTTTAACTGGCTTACCAATGAAGGGGTCACGGGCACCAAGGTCGAGGTCGTCGAAAGCAGCGGCTCCGCCCCCGATTTTACAAATGCCCGGGTATTCAACGGCCTGAGCTTTCAAAACGGCGTAAAGGAAAGCGGGGCAAGCAGGATATACACCTCTCACAAGGCGGCCGCCGAAGGACTAAAGCCGGGCACAAAATACTTCTACCGGGTCGGAGACGGGACAAGCTTCAGCGATTCCGGCACGTTCACGACGGCGACGGACAGCGGCGACTTCACTTTCCTTTATCTGACGGATTCCCAGGGTAAGACGGAAGGCGATTACGATATCTGGAAGAGCACCTATGAGCAGGCGTACGCCAGATTCCCCGAGGCCCGCTTTACGGTCATGACGGGCGACCAGGTGGACACAGGGCTGAATGTTCCGAACAACGAAACCGAATGGCTTCAGTTTATCGGGAAGCCCCAGGAGGTATTTCTGAGCCTCCCTATGGCGCCGGTGGTCGGCAACCATGAGGGCAAAAGCAACAACGGCTTCGGCATGCATTTCAATGTCCCCGGCAACGCAAAGAATACCGGCTCCGTCCCGCCGTCAGGCGTATATTCCTATGATTACGGCGACGTACATATCGCCGTCCTGAATACCGAAATGCTGGCCTCAGCCGAGGAGTTCGAGCCGCAGCTTGAATGGCTGAGACAGGATATGGTCAGGACCGATAAAAAATGGAAGATCCTCGCCGAGCATAAGGGCCTTTACACCGTCGGCCCTCATATGAAGGACCCGGATATCAAGGACGTACTCATTCCGGCTCTGCTGCCGGTCGTCGACGAGCTGGGCATCGATCTGATGCTCCAGGGCCATGACCATGTGTTTGCAAGAAGCGGACAGCTCAAAAACGGCGCGAGGACAAGCGACCAAATCACCGGCGGCGTTGCGGTAAATCCCGGCGGAACGCTGTATCTGGTCAACAACTCCTCAGGCTTCAAGTTTTATGAGCCAGAACAGTCCGGCATCAACTACGGGCTCTTTGACAAGGCAGGCCAGCCCCATAAGCAGGCCTATACGGGGATAAGCTTATCCGGCGATCAGTTGAAGCTGACAACCTATCTGGTCGGAGAAGACACGCCGTATGACGAATATACGATTAAAAGGACGGATGTAAAGCCGCAGAGGGTTTCGGATTTTAGAATGACGAGATCAGGCGGCACAATGGAATTGTCCTTTAAAGGCGTCGAAGGAGCGGCGGGTTATTACGTCTATGAAAAGAACAACGGGTACATTGCGAACTGGTCCAGGTTTATCCCGCAAAGCGGCGCTTCGGATGTGTACAAGCTGTCGCTGGAGATCGCCGAGGGCCAATCCGCTGATTTTGCGGTGAAAACCATGTCGTCAAGGGCCCTGTCGCTGCCCGCATATCTGCCTGATTATGCAGGCATCACAGCCGTCGTCGACCTGATCGATAAGCTGCCTGCGAATATTACCCTGAACGACAAGACAAAGGTCGCAGACGCGCGCAAGGCGTATGATGCCTTAGCGGCCGAGGACAAAAAGCTCGTGACCAACCTTGAAAAGCTCGTAAGCGCGGAAGCTAAAATAGAATTACTTGAAAGAGATACACCCCCCGATACCTCTCCCGACCCCGACCCCAACCCTGGCTCCGGCTCCTCCTCCACCCCGCCTCCCCCGGCGCCAGCCGTCCCGGCCGGGAAAATCAACGTAGCCTTCAGCAGCGAGCAGATAGCGGCTGCGGTGTCACAGGCGCTTTCCGGCGCCCAGGCTCCCGGCGGCGGCTCGAGGAACGTTGTTCTCAAGGCAGAGGCGCCTGAAAATGCCACAGAGGTCGCCGCAAGCCTTCCGAAGGAAGCGCTGGCAGAGATTCTGGAGAACCGGGGCGTCGGCCTCACCCTTTTGACCCCGCTGGGCTCTCTCAGCTTTGACAGCAAGGCGCTGGCCTCTATTTCGGCTTCGCAGGGCGCAGATGTGAAAATTACGGTAGCCGCCGTGGCTGAAAAAGACCTTCCTGAGGAAGTAAAAGCCCTTGCAGGGGGCAGACCGGTCCTCAGCCTCAGTGTGACAAGCGGCGGCAAGACCATCTCCCAATTCGGAGGAAGCGTCACGGTATCAATCCCCTACGCTCCCAGGCCCACAGAGGACCTGCAGTCGCTGGTCATCTTCTCTGTCGACGCCGAGGGCGGCCCCGTCCTGCTAAGGGACTGCTATTACGATACGGCAGCCGGAACGCTTGTCTTTAAAACCCCCCACTTCTCCCGGTATGCGGTGGGCTACAACAAGGTGTCCTTCAATGATGTATCCGGATGGTACGAGCCCTATGTGAATTATCTCGTCTCCAGAAATATCATGAGCGGAGACGACAGAGGAAACTTCAATCCTACCGGCAATATAACCCGGGCCGAATTTGTCAGGGTTCTCGCAGGCCTTGCCGGTACGGACCTCAGCCAATACAAAGGGACGTCCTTCACGGACGTAGCTGCGGACGACTGGTTCGCCCCGGCGGTCCGGTGGGCCTCCGCCCAGGGGATCGTTTTCGGGTCAAAGGACGGCAAGTTCAGTCCCAACGCCGGAATCACCCGCCAGGACATGGCGGCCATTCTGCTGCGCTACGCACAGAAAACAGGCAATACGTCCCTGCCCGAGCCCGAAGCCCTCGGCTTTAAGGACAGCGGCTCGGTTGAAGTCTATGCCGCTCCGGCCGTAAGCAGCTTACAGAAAGCCGGCATCTTCGCAGGCAGACCGGGCAACCTCTTCGACCCGTCCGGCTTTGCTACAAGAGCGGAGAACGCCAGGATTATCGCGGCGTATATGGAGCGATTGCTGAAATAGGAACTGAATGGAACGGCGATCTGAATATGTTTTATACTTAATGAAAGAGGATGTGCGAAACTGCACATCCTCTTTCCCATGTTAAGTCCTATAAAGCGGCGATTCTACTTCGCTAACAGGCTGTACAGCACCTGCGCCATTTCCGCCCGCGTCGTCTTGCTTGCCGGAGTGAGCTTTCCGGCGTTTCCTCCGACGGTTCCTGTTTCAACCAGCAGCGCCATGGCCTCCTTCGCCCAGGAATCAATCTGTCCGGCATCGGCGAAATCGGAGAGCGTTTTGCCGGAATCGCCCTGCGGGAGTTGACCGATGACCCTGAGAGCGTTATACAGCAGAGTGAACATCTCCTGCCGGGTGATTTCCCTCTCCGGCCCGTACAGGTTATTTCCTATGCCTGCGGATATGCCCAGCCGCTTTGCCGCCGCGAGGTAGCCGGTATAATAGACGTTGCCCGCGTCGGTGAAGTTATCCTTCGGGTTTGCGTCCGGGGCCACGCCATAGGCCTTCAGGAGCATCGTAATGAACTGACCCCTCGTCAGCTTTGCGTCGGGGCTGAAGCTGCCGCCCCCTGTGCCCGCCGTGATGTTTCTCGCCGCGATGAAACTCACCGGCCTGTTATACCACGCTGTCGGCTGCACATCGTTGAATGCCGCTTTGTTGTAGCCCACAGCATACTTTGAAAAGTGATTGACGGTAAAGACGACCCTTCCGGTTTCAGCGTCATACCGGCAGTTGCCGATGATCTCCAACTCTCCGCTATCATTGATAAAGTAAATGATGACGGCGTTGGGATCTTCGTTTTCCGAAGGGACGTATGGCACCGAAACGGTCACATTCCCGTCGAATTGCGAGATAGCCCGGCCGCCGCCAGTCACGCTGAAGTCAAACACAGGGTGATCGCCCACCGCTGCCCTCGCGTTTTCCGGAAGAGCCGATTTGTCCGTCAGAGACGCCGTGACTGCGATGTCCCCCTCAGACTGGGCGAGGATGCCTCCGAGAGCCTTGTCGGCAAAGGTGATATAGGCGACATGGGAGGCGACGGTCAGACCGAATTGATGGTCGGCGATCTCTTTGACTGCCGTTGGAGAGATCACGGTCTCAACTGTCCGGGCATCTGCCGGAGCATCCACATTTATCCGAATGTCCATGGTCCCCGCTCCGCCTGCTTCCGTGCGCTTGACGAGGGCCTTACTCACAGCGTCGTTGATCTGCTTGTCTGAAACGGAGGCCGAGGCCTTACCCTCGCGGCTCATTCCGGCCTTCACTGTTATGGCCGCCGTATCGGGGCCGGAGGAACCCGGCGCAGTCGGCGTACCCCCGCCGCTGCCGGAAGGAGAGCCGGATACGGCGACTTGCACGCTGCCGCTTCGGCAGTCTTCCAGCGCGAGGTTATCCAGTATATCCCCCTGCAGACTGTGTCCGTCAAGGGTCAGCGTGCGTATCTCGACATTGGGTACCGCATACGCCGTAACGACGGCACTTCCGGGAGCGTGGGCGGTGATTTCCCCTTCCTCGCTCACCGATGCAGCCGACGGGTTGGAGGACCTGTAGACGATGCTGTATTTCTCCGCCAGCTCCGCCGGGTATACGGCCGATCTAATGGACTTCCGGTGCCCGGGGAGCATGGAGAGATTGGTCTCGGACACGTCAACGCGGCTTGCGGCGCTGATCCTTTCGCCATATAGACCCGAAATATCCTTGATCACAGTACCGGTTTGCTTTATCAGCGGGACGCCGTCCTTTTCGATGCGCACCTCAATGTCGGCGCTGCCGCCCATGACGCCTGTCATAGGTTCCAAACCGGCGCTCGGGAGTTCGAAGGCTTCGTCGACGGTAAACAATCCGCCGGCGGCTATTTCGCCATCCAGACGTACCCGCTTCAGCTCTTGGGCAGCGCCGTCGGAGCCGACGCGGCTGATGACGGCGTCCGCGTCTGCGAGAGGCTTATTGCCGGTGTTGAGCGCCTCAATATAGGCCTTGTAGTAATTCTGCGCCACATATTTCAACTTGAACAGGTTGTATTCCAGGTCGATTCCATAGGGGAATTCCTTTCCGGATTCGGCCAGAACCGTGCCGCTGTCGCCGCTTCTTAACCGTGCGATGATCTGTATATCATTCAGCTGATCCGGCGCCTCCCATTCGACGCTTACGGAGCCTGTGCCGCCGCCGTACACTGCTTTATCGCTCTCCACCGAACCGACCGGCGTCTCGATCCCGCCCCGGATGGCATAGAAGTCGACAGTCGGCCGGATGAAGGGCATCAGTCCTTGATTTGCAAAGGCGGCGGAAATGCGGACGGTATCGCCTGCCGCCGGGTACGCCGGATCAAAGGAAATTGCATCCTCCGGCATTACAGGCAGAACGGCCGGAGTCAGCGTCATGGCGACCAGGGCCGCCGTGTCCGGATCGTTCAAGCGCGGAGCGTCCTCTTGCTCGCCTGAAGGTATCTTTTCGCACTTTTTGGCCGCCAGAAGGATGCGCCCGTCTGCCATCACATCCCCGCTGATGTCGTTATAGCTGCCCGGACCCGCTGTGAGCTGCACTTTCTCGCTCCAGCGGCCGTACTCGACGTCCGGATCGGTCATGCTTTCGTCGACCGTATGCTCAACCTCGGATAAATTCGTGTTGTAATCCTCGTAATAAACCGAGGCAAAGACCTGGTCCTCATGATAGGTGTTTTCGGAGTCCAATGACTCCTGCGTGCCCGGCTCGACTCCCTCGGCATACCGGAGCGTCTCCTCGGTCCAGATCAGGTACAGCTTCCCGTCGTCGCCAACCAGCACCCTGTAATCGTCGAGCGGGTGGTTGCCGTCGTTCTCCTCCAGTGCTGCAAAAGCCCGGGACGGCATCTGTTCGATGATTTCGCCGCCTTCTCCCGCCCCCGCGCCTCCGCTGCCTTCTTCAACCGAAGACAGCAGCACATCGGCTTTGTTGTAGCAGACGGCGGTGTCCGCAGTGTAGAATAGATACATCGTATCTTCATAGAGCACTAGCTGTGGCTTCCCGTCGGCATGCGGCGGAACGCCGTCGTAAATGTCGGATGCTTTAACCGGCTTTGTAAAGGTATTGTCCGCGAAATTGTAGGTCGTGAGATAGATATCCCTATCCTCTGTCGTGGAGTAATCGCTGTCCATATCTGCCGTGTAGGCGATGTAGGCTGTCTGTCCCTTTCGGGCGGCGGTCAGGTCATACGCCAGCGGGTCGGTGATCCCGCCTCCCGGAAGGCTTGAGTCAGTTATTCCGGTATCAAGGAATTTCTGCCCGTACCAGTATGTATTCCATTCCGCTTGCTCGCTTTCACTCCCGAGGCCGGCCGGATAACCGACGACATCGTAAGGCAGGAATTGACCGGTACCTGAGTCGTAGATTCTGTAAGCGATCGTGGAATATGAGGAGGAATCGGCCGACTTCGTATCGAACAGGTCCTCCGCGCTGAATGTCCTGTCCTGATCCGAGGTATAGTCGGATTTAGTGTAGATTAACAGCGTCCTTCCCGATGTTGGGTCGTACACAGCGTTGCCGGAGTCATCCGAGGTGTAGTCGCCCAGCAGCGAGCCTTCATTCTCCGGGTCGGACACTCCCGTATACCTTGTCACTTCGGTTGCTTCGCCTTCGAACATACCGGTGGCCTTGTCAAAGAACATCATCTCCAGATCGTTTGCCTCCAGAATTTCCTCCATGCATGTACCGCTTTGAATCACTTTGCCCAGCGATGAATACAGGCAGAGGATTTTGCCGCCGAGGTCCACCAGACGCGGATTTGAATCCAGCGTGCCGTCATCGGCAATTAAGGCCGGCTCGGAGTATGTCGCGCCGTTATCGTTGGAAATAGAGTAATAGAGTGCGGCACGGTTTTCATCCGTCCTTCCCGGCTGGTCGTCTATGAACACCATAAGAATGCTGTCTTCGTCAATGCGCATCAGCTGGATATCCGGGTCGGGATAGAGGCCGCCGAGGAGCGTCCTCTCAGTTAAACCGGAGGAACCGGAGCCGTCTGCCGTAGGAAGCGGTTCCGTCCCAAGCCATCCGCTGCGCCCGGCAAGATAGTCTCTGGAAATCGGCGCAAAGCCGTACTGCTCGGGAGCGCCGCTTTCTCCGAAGCCGGCCGTAAGGGAAGCCGAACTGCCGAACAGGCTCGTTGACCAGTTGACAAAGCGGTGACTGTATACATCAAACCCGAGAACATTGACGGAGATATGTGCGTTGAGGGTAACCGTGCCCCTGTCGTTATGGTCTGTGGTAAAGACCAGGAAGAACTCCGCATTGCCGCCGACCTCAACCGATGCGACGCCATAGTCCCCCTCGATGCTCAGCGACAGCTTCGGCTGCAGGATGACGCCTCCCTCGGTATGGAAACGGTAATTTTCCGTTTTGAACATATTCGAATCGTAGTAAGGGTAGTTTCCGTATTCGTCTGCATATATCTTCAACGGCGCAAGCTCTCCGATTCTGGTAATCGGAGTGATTTTGACGAAGCCCGTGACCGAGCCGCCTACGCTCAGCTTTGTGATAATCGACAGTCCGACGGGCAGCACCACGGTCGTATTAAAATTCAAAGTGTCATTCAGCGTCACCATCAGCAGCTTATGAATTGGCAGTAAAAACCCATTTTGTCCTTGACAAAGGGTACACTTTACAGTCACCTCTTTCCGGCGCAGCTTAAGCTCCACTTTTGACCCGCCCAGCAAGATTGCCAGCTCTTCACCGGAGAGGTCCATTGTCGCCGTCTCGCCTTCGTCCGGCCACCTGAAATGTCCTCTCTCCAGTCGCTTGAAGTACAGCCAGAACCCGTCGCCGTCCCATTCCAGTATCTTCAGTCTGTCACGACTTCCGTTACAGAAGACGAATAGTGCACCGTTGAATGGATCTAGCTTGAAGCTACCTTCCACGATCACTGCGAGTCCGTTTATTGACTTCCTCATGTCTGTGGCACCACAAGCGAGATAGCAGGGTTTTCCGCTGAAATTGATCATAGTGTTATCAGCGCCTGGCAGACTTTTGTGAGAAGACCCAGGTCAGTATCCGGTAAGACCGTTATCCGGCACCCACCGACTTCGACTGTCAGACCCTGCGGCTGCGAGGGCTTGTAACTGACACAAAGCGACGCCCAACCGTTCGGTGCAAGAGATTTTTCTCCAGGTACCAGTGCTGCTGCCACCTGGACTCCCGAACACGCCGCCTCGCGAAGCTTGCGCTGCCAGTAAAAATATGTGTTCTCGTGAATCCCGACGTTTTCACAATACTCGCGTATGGAAAGCCCCTTTTCAACACGCTCCTGTATCACTTGTGTCCAATGCGCCAGACGGTATTCGGCTGTGACATCTTTTGTGTTCATACAACTCCTCCGATGCGCCTTTAAAAACCACTTGTGGTTTTTCATGTGTTACTGGAGTTATTGTAGCACGAAGGGCAGAGCTTATGGTAGGTGACGCGGTATTTGACGCTTACCTTTCTTTGTGGTTTTTTCCTGTTTTGATTCTTCATTAAAAATTTCTTCTAAAATTAGCAAAAAAGAAAAATTTCAGAGGGCTTCAGATCTATATAGCCACATCCAGTATGAACATATTATTCTCGTTTTTGCAAATCATAAATCCACCCAAGGACTCTACTGCATCGCGGATGCTAATCAGACCGTAGCCGTGACCTTCACTCTCCTTCGTGGAGCGCGGTATTCCGCCGTTCATTATAAGTTCTCCGTCAAAGAGGTTGGTGATGCGCAACAGAAAGCGGCTCTGCTTTGTTTTAATTTGCAATTTGACATAACGCTGTTTTGGGGGCAGCTTCAAAGAGGCTTCCAATACATTTTGAAGTGCATTATTTAATGTTAGACATATTTCAACATGGTGATTTTCTATTTTGCCAAGCTTTATATCATGCTCAAAGGTTATGTGGTTCTCTGCAAAGATTTCAGCATAATTTGTCACTACAGCATTGATATATAGGTCGTCAGAATACAAAACTTTTTGATGATTCTCCGTGTATTTACTAAGGGCGGAAAGATAGCTAACAGCTTCGTCCTTGTTATCATCCGCTAAGAGGTGTGAGATGGTGGTAAGGTGTCCGTTTATATCATGCTTTGTACGGCGAATCTCCTCTTGGTTGTGGAGTTGTGTTTCGTAATACCGCTGCTGTGCCTCCTTCTCAAAGGTCAGCCGTTCGGCGGCTGCCTTCAGCTGGGAATGCTTCAGCATGGTTATAGCGCTGTAAAGGTATAGGATGAGCACTGCGACAACAAAGGCACATAGCGCAATCATTGCCCATATTAGCTGGTTGTCGGAGTATGGATTTAGATTAAAGACGTAGTCAGAACAAAAATCTATAATCAACTTTGCTGTAAATGCAACACATGCCAACACCACCCAATTGTGACTATGCAGTTGAGTTTGGAATAGATGGCGGCCTTTTTCACGTAAGGTAAGCCAACATACAAGAGAAATCAATGTGTACATTACTGCGATGAATATCGTCACTGATACTTCACTATCCATATTACCGGCAGTTAAAGCATTGAGCGGTATGTGCAGTATATAGCCACAAAAGACGAACATTCGGTTAAGTATACATAGTGAGAAGGTTAAAGCGCTAGACTTAAAAAATCCCTCGCCGAAGGCAACGAGAATTATAAGGATACCCCAATATCCGAGAACTGTCAGTAGAATACTATTGGCATTGGCCGAATCAATGATTTGAGTACCAAACTTGTACAAGATGGGGAGAGCGAAAAAAGTGATGCTTACCAGAAAAGGGTAAATATACCACTGCCAACGAGGTCGCAGAAAACAGAAAAGCACAAGCATATTACCAATGGTGACGGTTATCAAGCCGGGGCTATTCGATAGTATTTTCCAAACAGAAGCCAGATATGTCATGCTCACTTCTCCCTACTTTAAAAGTCGCCAAACATCTGCGCTCGGTACTTGTCGTGTGCCAGCTTGGAATATTTTCTGGACACAGGGACACTTATTCCTTCCAGAATAAATTCATCAGATGTCATGGCAGTCACATGGTTCAAATTAACGATATAGCTCTGATGGCAACGCATAAAGTTTTCAGCTGGAAGTTGCATGACGAAGTCGTCTAGCTTACCATATGATTTTAGTATTTGGCCGTTTTTTAAACAAAAACTTACAATATGTAAGTTGCTCGACAGATACAAAAGCTGAGAGCAGCGTATAGTATGCAGGCTGTTATTGAAGAAAACACGGATAACTTGATCTGCATCCTTTTTTAGACGTTCCATGGCGAGTCGTAAAACCTCAGTCAGTTTTTCCTCACTCACCGGCTTGATGAGGTAGTTGAAGGCATAAAGGTCGTAGGATTCACGGTAAAAAGCATCACTGCTGCTAATGAATACTAAAAGCGCATCGGGGCTGGTATTACGTATGTGCCTAGCCGCTTCCAAACCGCTCATGCCGTTCATAAAGATGTCCAGAAAGAAGATATCGAAGTGGGTGGGGCTTTCAAGATCCCAGACCAATGCCTCTCCACAGTCGTAGGAAGCGATCTCACAATAGAGTCCTGTTGATTTTATGAACGAGATAAGCTGTTGTCTGTCGTGGGAAACATCGTCGCATATTGCAATTTTCAGGCTCATATTATGTCGTCTCCCGTTTGTTTTTATTGTAGCATTACGGTATAAATAAGACAAGTGAAACATACTGGTTATGTCAAATTCTGTAGGAATAATGTCTGTTTATGCTTAACACGATCACATGAATTATTATTTTATTATAATCTATTAAGGACTATCAAGATAATAAAAAATTGTGGCTGCAATCGTGTTGCTACTTTGAATCTTTGACACAAAGTGCATAGGATAAAAAATATGGGGGATAAACTAAATGACGAAAAAACGAATTTTATCCGCGCTTATAGTGGTTTGTATGCTGATTACTGCATTGCCTGCGGAAATATTTGCGGCAGAAATTGCTGAAAGAACGAATCCTTTTTCCGATATTGAAAAGCAGAATTGGTTTTATGAGGACGCACTATATGCCCATGAAAACAATTTGTTTAGCGGAACGAGTGAAAATACATTTTCGCCCGATAAGGCTATGACAAGGGCAATGTATGTTACCGTTATGGGCCGTATGGAGAACATTGATGCCAGTGCGTATTCACAAAGCTCCACATTTATAGACGTTAAAAAAGGCAGCTACTATGCTCCTTATGTGGAATGGGCAAAGCAAATGGGTATAACATCAGGGACGGGAAACGGAAGATTTAGTCCCGATGAATTTGTCACACGGCAGGATATGGCAACCTTTATGGTTCGTTTCTTTGAAGCTTACGGTTATACATACCCCGAAATTTCAAATGCGACACTTCCGAAAGATATTGCACACATTTCAGCATATGCAAAGGATTCTGTATTGAAGCTATGGTCTGCAGGCCTGCTGAAGGGCGATGAAAATGGGAACTTTAATCCACTAAATGCGGCGACAAGAGCGGAAACTGCAGCATTTTGTTCGCGTATTCATCGAATTGAAAACTCAAAAGTCGAACAGCCTGCGGCCGAAACCGACAATAACATAACAACACCGGCATCGGGATATAGTAAGAAATACGAAGTCAAATTTGAAACAAATGGCGGCGGTACTATCGCAAGTAGAACCCTGCGCTCAGGAATGGCTATGGACCACCTTCCTATTCCGTTTAAGGAAAACTCCATATTTGAAGGTTGGTGTTATGACGAGGCGCTTAGCTTGCCTATAGCCAAAACCGATACCATAAAAAAAGATATGACACTTTATGCAAAGTATCTTGAAACAGCACCTTTAAAGGAGGAAGAAACTCCGCTCTTTGCAAGTGCGCTTGATCAAAGCCCTGATTTTACGATTAAAGCTATTTCCACACAAGCAATGACTGCTGATGAAGTAAAAAATGCTGTTACGGCAAAAAATCTTTCCAGTAGCACACAGGAGGATTTTATAACTGTTACAGGAAGTGGAACGAATTTTGTTATTTCGGGAACAAATGGCTTTGAAAAAGGTGCAACCTTTAAGCTTATACTTGATAATGAAAATCTTTCTTTTGAAGGATTTTCCCATTCTGTAAGAGATTATAACTTTACCATTGCGAAAGAAAAAACACTGAACTTTTCATTAAGCAGTGATATTATTTATATTCCGGCACAGGAAATAACGGG
>JAEZJL010000279.1 GCA_023415815.1 Bacillota bacterium
GGAGTAGGCTGCCCGGGTATTCCGAACAAGAATGCGGGCACAATCAAAAGGAAAAAAGCCTCGTGCCTTATAAACATACCTGTAAGGGCGGAGCTTCAGAAGCATTTCAATCTTCCCGTGCACGTGGACAACGACGGCAACTGCGCCGCGCTTGCCGAAAGCATCACAGGCGCCGCGGAGGATATAGCCCATTCCGTGCTTATAAGACCCGGAAATGGGATAGGCGGCGGTATCATCATCAACAACAGGATATACAGCGGCTTCAACTATACGGGCGCTGAGCTCGGGCATATGTGCATAGCCATGGACGGGGAGGAATGCACCTGCGGTAGGAAGGGCTGCTGGGATTCCTATGCGTCTGTGAGCGCGCTTATCAGGCAGACCAAGCAGGCAGCCGCGGAGCATCCGGAATCCCTGATAAATACCTTAACCGGCGGCAATCCCGAGGCGATAGGCGTATTTACGGCCTTTGAAGCCGCAAAGCAGGGTGATCCTGCCGCTAAAGAGGTCTGTAAAAAGTATCTCGTATATCTCGCCGAAGGGATAACCAACCTTGTAAACATTCTGATGCCCAATGCCGTAATCATCGGAGGGGAACTGGCCAAGCTTGGAGAAGGCCTACTGAAGCCCTTGAGGGAGATTGTTTTGAACAATGTCTATACCCAGGAGGCAGAAATGCCCCAGTTCAAAATAGCCGAGCTCGGAAGCGCTGCGGTCGTGATAGGCGCTGCCATGCTGGGAATCTACAGGGACATCAGTCCTGAGGTTTAAGGTGAAGGGACACATCTTAGCAGGTAGCAAGGCCGCTGAGGTATAAGATATGTCCCTTTTTGAAAAGTGAAGGGACACATCTTTACAGGTAGCAAGGCCGCTGGGGTATAAGATATGTCCCTTTTTGAAAAGTGAAGGGACACATCCTTTGTAATAAGCAGACGCTGAGGAATAAGGCATATCCATTTTTGAAGGTTTAAGGGACACATCCTTTGCACGGAGCAGGACGCCGGAGCAAAGGTATGTCCCTTTTTGATTACTCCCATCTGAAGAGCAGGGCGGAGCCGATGGTGCAAACATACAGGTATGAATAAATTTAAATCCGGAGCTATGTTTTTACGGTGGAATTTATGGCATAAAAAAACCTAGAGCCCTTGAAAATCAAGCGCTCTAGGTTTGGTGGAGGGGGGTGGATTCGGACCACCGAAGTCACTGACAACAGATTTACAGTCTGCCCCCTTTGGCCGCTCGGGAACCCCTCCATGTTTTAAGTTTTAATCCTGAAGAGAAAAGTGAGATTACTAATCGCGTCTCTCACTTCTCGCTTCAATACTGGTGGGCCTTCAGGGACTCGAACCCCGGACCAACCGGTTATGAGCCGGTTGCTCTAACCAACTGAGCTAAAGGCCCGCAAAGCAACATTGATTAGTATAAAGCATAAAGCCCGGCAAGTCAAGTAAGATAGTTAAGAAAATTTTTACTACATAAAATGCAAAAGAAATAATACACAAGTTTTGCATTTGCATTACCTTAATCATCCGTTGCACAAATTATTTCATTCCTTGGAAAATCATTTGTGCAACAGCATAGAATGTAAAAAAAGAAATTAGCACACAAGTTTTTTGCATTCTATTACCTTAATTACCTGTTGCACAAATTATTTCATTCCTTGGAAAATCATTCGTGCAACTATATAGAAAGAAAAAAAGGAAATAGCACGGAATATGTAGAATTAAGATATACGAGGCGGAAGACGGAAATGTTATCCCGGCTTCCGCTCCTGACTTCAACTTATATTGTGAGGTGCTGATATGAAGGTATCATTTCTTGGCGCGGCTAAAACAGTTACAGGCTCCTGCTATTATATTGAAACTAAAGCCTGCAGATTTCTGGTGGACTGCGGTATGTTCCAGGGACATTCAAAGGAGGAAGCCCTGAACCAGGAGCCTTTCCCGTTCAACCCGGGAGAGCTTGATTTTATGCTCCTTACACATGCGCACATAGATCACAGCGGCAGGATACCAAAGCTTTTCAAGGAGGGCTTTCATGGTGAGGTCATAGCAACCAAGGCTACTTCCGAGCTCTGTGCCATCATGCTTCCCGACAGCGGGCACATACAGGAATTCGAAAATGAATGGGTGAACAGGAAAAATAAGCGGTCGGGGCTTCCGCTGGTAGAACCGCTGTACACTTATCAGGACGCTGTAGACTGCACAAAGCTCTTCAAGAGCGTGAGATACGGAGAAGTGATTAAGCCTGCTGAAGGCATAAAGGTGCGCTTTAACGATGCGGGACATATTCTGGGCTCCTCCATTATCGAGCTCTGGGCCGAGGAAAACGGCGAGCAGACGAAGATTGTGTTCTCAGGGGACCTGGGGAATATGAACATGCCCATACTCAGAGATCCCGAGGCTATTGAAAGCGCGGATTACCTTTTTATAGAATCCACTTATGGAAACAGGCTGCATGCGGAAGTAAAAAATAAGGTTGATAAATTCCTCGAAGTGATAAACTCCACCGTGGAAAAGGGAGGAAACATTATCATTCCGTCCTTTGCGGTCGGGAGGACACAGGAGGTGATCTACGAGCTTCACAAGCAAAGGGAGAAGTACGGCGATAAGATGAAGAAGCTGTTCAACATACCGGTGTATATTGACAGCCCGCTTGCCGTATCCGCCACCCAGGTTTTCAGGAACAATCTGGACTGCTTTGACGAGGAGGCCAGGACATATATTGAAAACGGCGAGAATCCGCTGGACTTCCCGGGCCTGAAGTTCACTACGAGTCTTGATGAATCAAAGGCTTTGAACGAAAGAAAGGACAGCATGATCATTATCTCCGCCAGCGGCATGTGCGACGCGGGACGTATAAAGCACCACCTTAAGCACAATCTCTGGAAAAAAGAGAGCTCTGTGATGTTTGTAGGCTATCAGGCCGAAGGGACGCTCGGCAGGAGGCTGGTCGACGGGGCCAAAAGGGTGAAGATTTTCGGCGAGGACATCACGGTCAACGCGAGGATAGAAATGATAGAGGGCTTCTCGGGCCACGCAGACAGAGACGGCCTGATAAACTGGATAGGGAGATTCAACAGGAAGCCTTCAAAGATATTCATTGTTCACGGCGAAGAAGCGGTAATGAACGAGTTCGCCTCGCTGATCGACCAGAAATTCGGCATCGACGCCGTAGTGCCTTCAAGGGGAGATTCCTTCATCATCAAAGGCAGCGGCGTATTCGAGGCGGAAGCCGCGGAAAGGAAGCCGGAGGCTGTCTATATCTTCAGGCGTCTTGAAATACTTGACCTGCTCGACAAGATAAGGGAGGAGGTCGATACGGCCTCAGCTATAGTGAAGAGCGAGCTGAAGGAAGAAAAGGACGACCTTGAGGTCGAAGAGCTGAAGGCAAAGCTGCTCAAATTCGAGAAGCTCATTGTTGATATCATTAAATAATATGAAACGCAAGGGCGTATGCGAGCGCCCACAGCTTTAATTTTATAAATATGAAATAAACAGCCGGCATACTATCGGCTGTTTTAATAAAGAAGCCAAAAACTTCTTTATTTTTTTGCCCTCATGTGTTATAAAATTATTATGTAGATTTTCTAGTACTTCCTTGCAGGGTAGGCAGTATGGTAGATATTGAAGGAAATCGCAGGACAGGGGTATAGCCTTATGTAAACTGCGTTTTCAAATAAAAAATGAAGGATGGTAGGATTTATGACATTGTGGTCACTTATTTTAACCATTATTCCGATCGCCGTAATCCTCTGTATGCTGATAATATGGAAGAAACCGGCGGACATCAGCGGAATCGCAGGCTGGCTCGTCATTTCGGTAATTGCGGTGCTTTTCTTTCAAACCAGCGCGGAAGTGGTCTTCCGTTCCACCCTCGCAGGCTTCATCAAATCCTTTGCCGTATCACTCATAGTAGCCACGTCGCTTTTACAGATGGCTTACATGGAAAAGACAGGCGCACTTAAGAGAATAATAATATTTATAAAAACAATTGCCGCCGACAACCGGGCGGTTCAAATCATGATGATAAACATTGGCTTCGGGACGCTCATGGTATCCGTAGGAGCCACCCCGGTCTCGCTGCTTCCGCCCATACTGATTGCAATGGGCTATTCCACTTACGTTGCCATAGCGCTTCCGGCGATAGGCTATGACTCACTCTGCACATACGCGCTGCTCGGCGCTCCGATCGTGGCGTTTGTGGACATCGCTAACGGATTCCTCGGAAAGGGAAACGAGATCACGCTTTCACAGGCAGGCAGCGTATTTTTTATGTTCCTGCCCATAGTTTCGACTCTCATAGGCTTTGCGATGCTCTGGATCGTCGGAAAGTGGAAGGGGATAAAGGAAGGCTGGCTGCCGTGCCTGATTTCCGGCATAGTAATCGGCATCGTAGCCTATTTTACCAACAGGGTCGACAATCTGGTTATACTGACAGGCTTGCTCTGCGGCCTCGCGGTAATTATCGCAATGGCGATATTCTTAAAGGTTACCGGGAAAAAGATAATCGATAAGAGCAGGCTTACGGACGAAGAGCGCGAATACGAAAAAAAATATCCGCTGCTTAAGGCGCTGTCGCCGTGGATCATACTGATCGTAGTGATTCTTGCGCTAAATATACCCAAGAGCATATTCACATATTTGTATCAAACACTCACCCTGCCCATACTCAACCTGTCCGCAGACGGCAAGCCGCTGCCGACAAGAGCGCTCTGGAACGCATATACCTGGATATTCGTCAGCATATTCATTTCAATGATATTCATCCGGCCGAAGGCCTCACAGCTGAAGGAAACCTTCAAGACCTGGTGGAAGCGCGCGCCAAGGCCGGTTTTCTCAGCCGCCATATTCTTCGCCATAGGCGAGGTCATGAACATGTCGGGCTTCGATATGGCCGCAGGGAAGCCTGCGACCTCCAGCATGGTAAAGGTGCTTGCCGATTACTCCGCCCAGTTCTTCCAGAACGCCTACGGCGCAATAGTCTCCTTCATAGGCCTGTTCGGCGGCTTCATCACCGGCAGCGAGGCGTCGACCATAGCCATGTTTGCAAAATATACAATGACGACGGCCACGAATCTCAATATGGGACTGAAGGGGCTGATAATAATAACGGCGGGGCTTGCCTTCGGCGGAGGCCTTGCGAGCGTTATTTCACCGGCGAAGCTGCAAAATGCGGCGGCTTCGATCGACAAGCTCGGCCAGGAAAACCAGGTGATAAGGATAGCGTTTGTTTTCTCCCTGGCGCTTACCGCAATTACTTCGCTGTTTGTCGTTCTGCTGCTCAGTATATATTGATAATACGCAAATAAATCTTGGTTCACAATAGCTCACGATTCAAGGTTGCGGTATCGAACCGCAGCCTTGAACCGTGTAAAAAGGGGATGTTATTTATGATCTGGAACAGTGCGATCGAATGCGCCAAAAGAGGAGAGATTGAGGAACTGCAGCTCGGGAATCTCAAGACCGCGGTGAAAAAGGCTTATGAAAATGTGCCTTTTTACCGGAAAAAGCTTGATGAAGCCGGTCTTAAGCCTGAAGACATTAAAAGCCTGAAGGACATCGAGAAAATCCCGTTCACGACAAAAGCAGACCTGAGAGACAACTATCC
>JAEZJL010000332.1 GCA_023415815.1 Bacillota bacterium
GCGGGATGGATGAAAAGTCGTTTCTGAAATGGGGGCTTAAAAGAGCGGAAGAAATACGGCAATGGGATAGTAGGGTAAAAATAATGGATGAAGTCTCAATTTTTAGCAGTATGAAAAAGAGTTTGAATTTCAAGAACAGGATGGGGATTTTGATTTCCGATATGCTAAAGATGCAGTATATGGTCCATCTGAAAATTACATCCTCCTAATTTGCTTTAATATATTGTATTCCGGAGAAAGTTGGGGACGTTTCTCCACCAGCCAATATGCAGTGGAGAAACGTCCCTAAATACAAAGAACTATTCCGCTGCCGATACGTCGTTGATATTTGACTTTATGACGCCTTCCAGGCAGTGCGTCATTTCAGAAAGCCTTTTTTCCGGAGGGACATGCAATAGGTCATTGTCATCCAGAAGCCTGCCTTTTATGCTGATTCTATACTGCAATTCATTTAACTCGGGATTGTCCAGGATACGAATCAGGGGAATGCTTTTCGAAGTTTCCGATTCCAGCGTTTTACGGCTTTCTTTGACCATATCCAGGAATTTCCCGCCTTTTTCAGGGTCAACCAGCGGAATAATACCCACTCCAAGTTCAAATCTGATAATATCACCTTCATAGCTTTTTGCCATATTTATCATCCGTTCATCATTCTTGTGAATGTATATTTGATCCTGCAACAGCTGATATATGTTGATATTGCTGATTCCCGAGCTTTTGCCTATCTTTATGAATGAGCTTATGACGGCTTTGTAGTGATTTAATTCATTTAACTTTTTATCAAGTTCATTCAGCCTGTTGACAAAAATTTCAAAAGCCGTATCCGCGTTATCGGATAGCAGCACGAGAGAAATATCGTTCATTGAGAAATTTACGCTTCTAAGCAATAGAATCTGTTCCAGTCTGTTCAGTGCGGCTTCGTCAAAATATCTGCTCCGGGATGCACCTATTCTGGTGGTTTTTATCAGGCCGATTTCTTCATAATATCTTAACGACCTTTTCGTTACCTTGTATTTTTCCGCTACATCGTTTATTTACTAAAGCCGCCAACCGGTAAATCACCTCTTTTCATTTTTTTAGAAGTACTTCTAAAGCAAGTATAAATGGTGACCTAACGGTACTGTCAATAGCTATTGCAAAAGAAATTTGTAAAATGAAATTCATAAAAATTATGAGAATTCAAATTTGCAAATTTGGGGACACTTCTCCACAAATTTGCATGTAGCGGAGAACTAAGAAAAATATTTATATAACCGGTTATTTATCTGGAAAGCTCAGTAATCCGCCGGTTTGGACAATTGTCGATAAAGGGCCTAAATGCAGAAACATCCCCAAGTTTCCAGAAATGTCCCCGAAAATTAAATGTCTAAAAATGAAGAACTGTCCCTGCAAGGATAGCGCAAAGAAATAAGAGTAACTGTTGAGAAACATCCATAAATGCATTAAAATGCAGAAGCGTCCCCACGGTGTTTTGTTGATTAGTTGAGAAGCGTCCCCAAATTCTGTGAAGCGCCGCCGTATTCTATGCCGGCGTTTCTGCCGGTATCGTTGAACAGCAGCTTACCTGTCCGGCGGTCCGTCAGCCTGACGGCGACGGTGGCCGTGAGTGTTTCCTTCACCAGTGGAATCATTTGTCCATCCTTGGGGGCGTTGCACAGTACAAAGGCGTCTTCAGAAGTTTTTGTTACGATCTCCAGCCTGTGCCCGGCGTTTTGTACGGCAATTGCCTTATCCCGGCCTTCCTGCCGGACTTCCAGGCTTGAGCCGTTCATTGAGGTGAAGTTGTAAAAGCCGTCTCCGGTTTGCAGGCCGATCAGGAAGCCGTTGAAGCTGCCCAGCATGAACGGGATGTGGCCGGCGGAGGCGCTGAGAGAGGCGTTTGAGCGCCCAAAGCAGTTGCACTGCACCCACAGCCAGGAAAGGGGGAACTGCTTTCCCCAGTTCTTCTCTATGTAGCCCCTGCCGTGTTCGAATTCATAAGTCCTGCCGCCTATGCCGACATAGCCGGAAACATCCGCATCCATTGCGCAGACCTGGCTGTAGCACTCCATAAAGGGCAGAAAATTATAGAGGCCCATGCTTCTCTGTGACTTGCCGCTGTGGTCCCATTTCCTGACGTTGTCCAGCTTGAGTCCGGCTCTGACATGACCTAGACTGCTGTCTGTATCCAGCTTGATTTCAGATAATGAGAAGCTGTTTCCGGCGACATCAAGCTCGAGCTTTTTTTCGGCAGCTTTGAAGCTTCCGGCAGGGAAGGTTATATAATCGTAAGCGACAGACGCTCCGTCCAGAATCTGCAGGAAGGAATGCGGCTGCATTCCGGGATCGCCGTGGAATATTCCCGGTATAAATGCAAACGCCGCTTCCTCGGAGCAGACCTTAAAGTACCACCCCTCGAATTTGTTCCAGGGCAGCCTTCCGTGATAGAGGTCCGGGTCTGACATCTGTCTGAACATTAAATACTAAATACTCCGGTTGTCAGTTTGATGAATCATTCTCCCTGATCTCGACCCTGCGTATTTTACCGCTGATGGTCTTGGGAAGCTCGTCTACGAACTCCACTATTCTGGGGTATTTATACGGGGCGGTGACTTTTTTTACGTGCTCCTGCAGCTCCTTTACCAGCTTGTCGTCCGGAACCCAGCCTTTTGCGGCGACGATGGTGGCCTTGACCACCTGACCGCGGACAGGGTCGGGGACTGCCGTCACGGCGCATTCGAGGACCGAGGGATGCTCCATGAGCGCGCTTTCCACCTCAAAGGGGCCGATCCTGTAGCCGGAGCATTTGATGACGTCGTCCGACCTTCCCACAAACCAGTAATAGCCGTCCTCGTCCCTCCAGGCCATATCTCCCGTATTGTAAACGCCGTCCTTCCACACTCTTCCGGTCGCCTCCGGATCCCTGTAGTAGAGCTTGAAGAGGCCGGGCGGCAGCCCTTTGTCGAGGCTTTTTATCACGATTTTGCCCTCCACCCCCGCCGGGCAGGAGCGGCCGCTGTCGTCCACGATGTCGATGTCGTAGAGGGGGGACGGCTTGCCCATTGAGCCGGGCTTGGGAGTTATCCATTCAAAATTGGCGCACAGCACGGTGGTCTCCGTCTGGCCGAAGCCTTCTATGATTTCAAGTCCGGTCGCCTTTTTAAACTGGTGGAATACTTCGGGATTCAATGGTTCACCTGCTGTACAGGCTGTCCTTATGCCCGACAGATCATACAAGGAAAGATCTTCCTTTATAAGGAACCTGTAGATGGTAGGCGGTGCGCAGAAGGAAGTAGGCCTGTACTTTTCAAGCATTTTCAGCAGGCTGTCGGGGATAAACTTCTCCATGTCGTATACAAACAGGCATACGCCGCAGATCCACTGGCCGTATATTTTGCCCCAGCCGCATTTTGCCCAGCCGGATTCTGAAACCGTCAGGTGGAGGCCTTCCTCGCCCAGCCTCTGCCAGTAGTGGGCGGTGACTATGTGGCCGATGGGGTGGTTGAAATCATGCAGGACTATTTTCGGCATACCTGTTGTGCCCGAGGTGAAATACATCAGCATCGGGTCCTCGCCGCCCGCCGCTTCGGAGCCTGTGGGCCTGTTCCAGTCAGAGCCGGCATTTTCGAGCTCGCGGTCGAAGTCCAGCCAGCCTTCTTTCGAACCTCCCACCAGCGCCTTGCGGATAACGGTAGGGGAGCCCGGGAGCGCCGCTTCGGTTGCCTTTACGATTTCATCCTCGGCGACGGTAACAATCATCTTAACGGAAGCCGAGTTGTTCCTGTACGTTATGTCCTTGGCCGTAAGCTGCACGGTCGCCGGTATCGAAACGGCGCCCAGCTTCTGGAGCCCGAGCGTACAGACCCAATAATGCCAGCGCCTTTTGAGCATAAGCATCACGACGTCGCCTTTAACGATGCCGCATGCTTTAAAAAGGTTTGCGGCCTTGTCGCTCAGATGCTTCATGTCCGTAAAGGTGAAAATCCTCTCCTCGCCGAAGTCGTTGCACCAGACCATTGCCAGCTTGTCGGGGCTTGTTGCGGCCCACTCGTCGACGACGTCATAGGCAAAATTAAAATTATCCGGGATGTTTACCCTGTAGTTTTCCTTGAAATCCTCATAGGAATCAAAAGCCAGCCTCGGGACGAACCTCTCAAGCATACGTTTGTTCTCCTTCAAATTCTGTTTAATTTGTTCAATTATCGTGAAGTATCACCGTGAGAAATCTGGCCTGTTTTCCGCCGAGCGCGGTCTGACCGTGCGGGATCGTAGGGTCGAAATAGATGGAATCGCCCTCGCTCATGTCGACTTCTTTACCGCCTAGGATAACCCTTATGCTGCCCTCAAGGACATAGTTGAATTCCTGCCCCGGGTGGGTTACGAGACTCATTTTTTTGTTCTCCTCAGGCTCAATGGTCACAAGCAGGGGTTCGATCCTTTTGTTTGCGAAGTTGTACGCAAGGCTCTGGAACCTGTAGCCCTTGTACCTCTCCACGTCCGTGGCCTCGCCGTTTTTGACCAGACAGAAGCTGTGGAGCCTTGGGGCTGTGCCCGTGAGAAGCTCCGTAAGCTCAACCTTGAAAATCCCTGCCAGCTCGTACAGCGTGCTTATCGGTATGCCCAGATCACCGTTTTCGTACCGCTTGTATTCGCCGGCCGGGATGTTCAGCCTGCCGGCGAGAGCTTCAACCGTTAATCCGCCTATCTCCCGCAATTCCCTGATTCGATCCGCTATTTGCCGTATACTTTCCGACATAATGAACCTCCTGCTTCATAAATTATATTTTTCGGATACACCTCTCCGTCCGTCGGATGGGGAGGTGTATCCGGATAGTTTCAGCGTCAAAAGTGGACATCCCTCAACGCACAGTCCGTCGGCGGGAGAGGTATGTCAAGTCCAGCTTCAGCGTCAAAAGGGGACATACCTCGACGCACAGTCCGTCTGCGGGAGAGGTGTGTCGCCTCTCCCTATTATCCCACACAAAATCCGGATGCGGCAAGTAAAAAAACGAGAACAGGGCAACATAATGCAAATGTAAATTAACAAAACCTTTATTACATTATTACAGTATATACGTTGTTTGCCTTATGCCCGTGGTTTATCATAGGTAAATGAACAAAAAGGGCGCATATAAAATAATCGTCAAGGAGGTCGATGTCGATAAAGCTTGAACGAATCACATACAACCCCGGAGTAAATGAAATAAACATGGAGGTATATTAAAATGCGAATGCTTAAAAAGCCGATAGCAATTCTTTTTGCATTTCTCATGGTCTTCAGCTCGCTGACGGCCGATCTTGCCGTATTTGCCGGTACCGAACCGGAGACGATAGCTGAATGGAACTACACCGCCGTACCGAGCTCGGCAACAGTCCCTTCAACCGGGGCCACGGCAAGCAGCAGCGCGGTACTGACCAATTTCAAGGGAGAGACCCCCACTTACAGCTCAAACAGCCTTTGTATAGCAGGAGGCTGGGAAGCCGGTTCAAGATATTGGCAGATAAGCCTTTCTACACAAAATTATAAAAATATTCAGCTTTCCTTCCAAACCCGTTCGTCCGGCACGGGGCCAAGGGATTTCAAAGTAGAATACAGCACAAGCGGCGCCTTGACTTTTAATGATTTTGCGAATAATACATACGCTAATACAGGGAGTCTGACAAATCATACGATTGCGTTGCCGACTGAAGCGGAGAATCGCGGAACGCTGCTTGTCAGATTTACTATGGCCAACACTACTAGTGTCGGCGGAGGCACGGTCGCTGGAACTGGAACTTCAAATATCAATAA